>CAZXYV010000017.1:0-2093 GCA_964645025.1 uncultured Dehalococcoidaceae bacterium
GCAAACGTCTCATCGTACCCTTTTTCGCAAAATGAGTTGTATTCCTCTATAGTGGTGTTAAGGACCGCGGGTTCCGCTTTTATCCATCGGGCGATTTCTTCCCAGGAGTCAGCTATCTTCACCCAGTCCCGGTAGGCCTCTGTCTTCAGCTCTTCCCTTAATCCGGTCAACGGTTCTCCGGAGCCGCCCCTGATTACCCCGGGACGGCCCAGGAGAAGCCCTTTCTCCTCGATATTCCGGGCCATGTTGTTATCAAATAGAGCGTAAAATATCATTCCCGGCTGACGGATAGTTACATTGCCACACTCCATAGGATGGTAACCCAGCGCATCTTCCTCCAGGAAACGCTGGCCTTTCTGATTCACGCAGACAAAGTAAGGTTCCCGCATAATGCAAAAGATAAGGCGCGTCACGCCGTAGCCGGTTTCTTTCAGCAGGCAAGCATAATCTTCAATGGCTGCTCCGGCTTCCGCTGCCAGCGTTATCCCGTCTCCGGTCAAGGGTAAGCTCGCCGAAAAGAAGGTGTCATTATAATAGGGGAAATATTTTTTCAGCATCTCATTATTGCCGCCAAAACCTCCGGTAGCAATGACAACGCTTTTAGCTTTTACTTCGAACTCCCTTTTCTCTTCCTCGCTGAAGGCCAGAACCCTATTAACTTCACCCCTATCGCCCAGTAATATCTTTTTCGCGCTGGTACGTAACAGGATATCTACTCCCAGGTCATGGCAAGACCTGGTCAGAACTTTGACTATCGAGGCACATTTCCCTTCCGGGATGTGCCAGGTTGGTAATTGGTCAAATCGCAATCGGGTTCCAGTCCCGACATGAAAAATGACTCCCTTGTCCTCTAACCAGTCTATCGTCTGTCCGGACTTCCGGAGATAGGCGCGCAGTATCCGGGGGTCCACCTTGCTGTAATGGTGCCATTCCATAACTTTTTTATAGATAGCATCGCAGGAAGCATCAATCAATGCCTTTTTTTGCAAACGGCTTTCTGCTCCAAATAGGCCTTCAGCCCGTGAAGCGTTCCCTCCCACGTTAATCCGTTTCTCGATTAGTATTACCTTCTTTGCCCCATTCTCTCTGGCGGTCACGGCGGCCGGTAATCCCGCAGCACCTCCGCCGATAATTACCACATCAGCTTCCAACTCATGGGTAGCGGGCTTCTTTTTAGAATTCATCCTGCATTTTCCTTTTATTGATTGATACAGGTCTTCATCAGGGCCGTTCACTTTTAGAATAGCCTCCAAAAGTGAACGGCTGTTATTTATTTACTTCCAGGCGTTTTTATTTGGCCAGATGTTTTTAGTGCCTTCCAGGTCATTAGGATATGGTTTTCTGCGGAAAGCATGCGGGAAAACCCAGTTCACGCCCTCCTTCTCGTCATAGGTCTCATACGGCAACGGGAAGGCCGGCAAGAATTCATGTACTTTCTTAGGATCGTAGGGATCATGGAAGGGCAAGCTCGGAGCGTCCGGTTTCAACTCAGGCGGCATCCTGGAAGTTGGATTAGTACTCCGGTGCTCTCCGCCTTCGGCCCAGCTTTTTTCAAAATAAGCCCAGAAGGTCAGTAGCACGAACAGGTGCCAGATATACCAGTGATTGTCCGGCATTTTAATAAAATCGCAGGCATATTTTACCCAGCACCAGCCTGGCTCTGCCTTACCAGTCTGCGCGTTGATTTTGGTCTCATGTCCCGGAGATATGCAGACATATTTGGCGGTCTTGCCATCTCCCGCCACCACTGTCATCGAGGTCGTCAGGGCATGCTCGAAATAATGCCCGGGTTTCATCAGTTCCACATGAACGCCAGCATAAAGCCGTCGGATAGATTCCCAGCCCTTATAATACCCCCAGGTGCCTACCTGGGCAGTGGAATCATCCCTTTTTGCGAATAGCTCGGCATGCTCGGAGAACATTCCGGAGACATGGAAATATTCGTATTTAGCCATTACGTCATTGATTTCTTTAATGGCATTCAAATCATAAATTTCCTTCTCCTGCTTGGCCAGTCTCTTTTCCAGCATCGCTATTTTCTGTTCCACACTGGTTGGTGCCATTTAACATTCCTCCCTTTATAATTCTTGAAT
>CAZXYV010000017.1:2193-15415 GCA_964645025.1 uncultured Dehalococcoidaceae bacterium
ATTAGGCGCCAGAGGTGTGGCCGGGATGATATTATTGGCTGTAATTGTCTGCTTTTGCCCTTCTCTGGTTGTGATTGTGATACCTGCTGCGGTAATCTCTCCGTAATGGACTCCGGTCAGCATCACTACGCCTTTTTTTTGAAACCACAGGAAAAGACGCGTCTTGGTATGGTCCAGCATTCCATTTCCGAGTTCACTCGCTTCTTCAACAATAGTTACTTTCCGGCCTCTTTTCACTAGGAATTCTGCTAGTTGGCATCCCTGGATGTCCCCGCCCAGGATAACCACCTTTTTTCCGAGTGGCATCCAGAATTTCGTAAGCCACCTGAGAAAATCGGGATTGAAAAGCCTTAGAATAAAGTTCAAAGTTTTATATAAATCGCTCTTGCCGACTACGTTTTTTCGGCTGATGCCGGGTATATCGGGGACTGAAGATACTCCCCCGGCCGCCAGGACCACTATATCCGGCTTAATCTTCTCAATTACTATTGAATCTACAGCTTTCCCTTGGTGTATATCGACACCCACTTTGGTAACCTGCCGTGAAAGATAGCGTATAAGGTCAGGTATTTTTTCAATATCGGTTCCCTTGATCAGTGCTGCCATCGGCATCAAACCTCCGAGTTGCGGAGACTGGTCACACAGGATAACCTGATGTCCCCTTAACGCGGCTACTCTGGCGGCCTCCATTCCGGCCGGGCCTCCGCCCACGACCAGCACCTTTTTCTTTTTGTTGGCTGTTTGAATTTTATAACGGTCTTCTATTCCCAGTGCGGCATTTACCCGGCAATGAGTGGGGACTCCCGGGCTTGAAAGGCATCCGCTGCAGGCTGTACAGGGTGCGATATCTTCGAGTTTCCCCGCCATAATTTTATTGGGCAGTTCCGGATCGGCGAAGAGGCGTCTATTAAGACCGATAAAATCAGCCTTGCCCTGACGGAGTATTTGCTCGCCCAGCACCGGGTCCAGTTTTCCGACGGTGATAACGGGAACGGAGACGGTTTGTTTTATCAATCCCGCTAAGGGCACTGTTGAGCCGACTCCATGGTTGCGGGTGTCCAGTTCCTTGGGAAACGATTTTAACGGAATACATGGTTCTGGATAATACAACAGTTCCGGAAGGAACCCGCCGATGTGATTGCCCAGCCAGTGGGACCGGATATGGAGGGCATCGGCTCCGGCTTCGCATAATATTTTGGCGAACTCGCGGCTTTCCTCAATTGTTAGACACTGACGCTGCTGTCCAGTTCCAGTAGCGTCAACTTCGATGCCGTTAATCAACACCGAGACCGGGAAATCGTCTCCCAGACGCTTTTTAATTCCGCGCAGAATCTCCACTAAAAATCGCGATCTGTTTGAAATGCTACTGCAGCCATATTCATCCTGGCGTTTGTTCCAGAACCGGGACAGAAAAGTGGCAAACAGATGACTTGAGCCTGCGTTGAGCTCTATCCCATCAAAACCTGCTTTTTGGGCTCTGAGAGCAGAGTTGATTATCTTTTCTTGTATCTCCTCAATCTCGGGAATAGTCAGGGCGCGGGTCATCCCGCTGTGATTGTCTAAAACAGAATCTATTTTTACGGCTGAGGCCGCTACCGGTTGTATAGCTGTCGGAAATAGTGGAGTAAAAGGTCCCATATGCTCAATTTGTATAAAGGTCGGGCAGCCATGTTTATGAATGACTCTGGTCAATTCACTGAGCCCGGGGACATATTTATCCTCATCGATGCGCGATGTCCGGGCTCCATTTATAATGATGAAGGGGAATTCGACGATTATCAGACCTACTCCTCCTCTGGCTAACGCTTCGTAAAAAGACATTGCCTGACTGCTTGGGTGAAGATCGCTTTGAGCTAAAAAACCTGTGCCTGCTCCGGTTTTGATGATGCGATTTCGGGTGTTTACATGGCCTATGTTGGATGGTTCGAGTAATTTTTCAAACCTTTCTCTAATGGCCATTATTCCCCCGGAATTTGTACCGCATTGCGGAACAGCGTTTATTATTTTGATAAAGATAACACAATATATTGCGTTTGTCAAGGGTAAGTGAAGACGTTTGATATATATTTATAGGGGCCTCATTCATCTTTAAAAACCTATTTTTCAGAACCAATTCTGGCGACTTATATACCCGGTTGCTTGACAAAATATTATCTATTTGATAAATTAATATAAATTATCGGATAGAGGAATATCGTATTGTATTATGAAACAGAATATTAAGTCACTGACAAAAGCTCTGGATATATTGAAGCTGTTTTTAAATAGCCCGACCGAGGATTTATCTTTGACTGAAATTGCCGAAGCCTCCAAATTGACCAAGTCCACAGTCAGTCGGATTGTTTCTACTTTGACCGATTGCGGATATCTCAGGCAGCGAGAAAAGCGCGGTAAATACTCTCTGGGCACTGTCTATTTAGAGTTCAGCGGAGTGATTAAAAATAGACTAAAAATCAGAAAAGTGGTGCTTCCTTATCTAAATGAATTGAATCGCCTTACCAAAGAAGTCGTGGTCTTTGCCGCCTGGAATGGCAATAGCATAGCTCTGGTGGAGTCCTTTAATGAGATTACTGATGCTAATGAACCCCTTAAAGTTTCTCCTGCCGAGGGTAATAAGTTACCTATGCATGCCGCTTGCCTGGGAAAGATAATTTTAGCGAGTATGTCTGATCACGAATTAAAAAGATACTTTAATAATAGCCATGTCGAGCGCTATACGCCTAATACCATCTGTGACATCGACGATATGCGGACCCACCTTATCGTCGTGAAAAAAGAGGAAGTGGCCTTCGATGATGAGGAGTATCATATCGGCATCCGGGGGATAGGGGCCGGGCTCAGG
The DNA here is from genome assembly GCA_964645025.1 of uncultured Dehalococcoidaceae bacterium. Lineage (GTDB taxonomy): Bacteria > Chloroflexota > Dehalococcoidia > Dehalococcoidales > RBG-16-60-22 > Fen-1077. The sequence goes on from CAZXYV010000017.1 coordinate 5,036, forward strand.
GATGCCGATGGGAAGTTGCTAGGGGCCTTTGGTATTGTCGTGCCTTCGATCCGTGTTACCCGCGCTAAAATGCGTGAGTTTATGCCCCTGTTAAAAAAATACGCTGCTGATATCTCTGCTGAATTTGGGTTTAAAGCCGTGCAACCGTAATAGTCTTTCAATCTAACGCCTTTTTATAGCTGAATAGAAACCTACCGGATGGCATCAGGTGGTTCTGGGAATAATTTCAAAAAGAAGGTGGACTGTATGGCATCCAAACAGAAACCGACTGAGAAAACTGTAGTGAAGGTCCTCAGCCTGGGTGGAGTTACAGGCGGCGGTGACCCCTGTGCAGTTGATGTTAAGGATGGCAAAATCATCCGGGTCAGGCCTCTGCACTTCGATTCTAAGTATGCCAGGGAAGAAATCCGGCCTTGGAAAATGCAGCGTAACGGCTATGTTCTGGAAGCCAGTATGAAATCGATGCCGGGCGCTTTTTCCCTGGCTTATAGTAAACGCGCTCTATCCCCCAATCGCATCCTCTATCCGTTAAAGAGAGTAGACTGGGATCCCAACGGAGAGAGAAATACCCAGAATCGCGGTAAAAGCAAGTATGTTCGCATCTCTTGGGATGAGGCTTCGACTATCATCGCCTCCGAAATTAAGAGAATCCAGAAGAAATACGGCCCCTATGCTATCCTGGCTCAGGCCGACGGACACGGCGAATGCAAGATGGTCCATGCCCCCCATGGCTGTCAACTGCTGCTTCTAGATAAGATTGGTGATTGTACGCAGCAGGTAAGAAATCCGGATAGCTGGGAAGGTTGGTACTGGGGCTCCAAGCATGTCTGGGGTGAAGGATACGTCGGCATGATGGCTCCATCTATGAATGTTGTGAAAGATGTATCTGAATATTCGGACATGGTTCTCTTCTGGGGATGTGATCCCGAAACTACACCCATGGGCTTCACGGGCCAGTTTTCAAGTGTAATGTGCTACTTCTGGGCGGCCGCCGGGATTAAACAGGTTTATGTCTGCCCCGATTTAAATTACGGTGCGGCAGTACATGCTGATAAATGGATCCCCGTCCTCCCCAACACCGATGCCGCTCTACAGCTTGCTATCATCTACACCTGGATTACCGAAGGGACCTTTGATAAGGAATATGTCCGAAACCATACAACCGGCATGGATAAGGTCGCGGATTATGTCTTAGGGAAGGAGGATGGTATTCCTAAGACCCCCGCCTGGGCTTCTCCTAAATGCGGTGTGCCGGAATGGACCATTAAAGCCCTAGCCCGCGAATCTGCCGTAAAAACCACTTCCATTGCCCATGTGTATGGGGGGGGCTTTATCCGGGGAGCGTTCTCTCATGAGCCCGCCAGATTGGAGTCAATCATACTGGGGATGCAAGGTCTGGGTAAACCCGGTGTACATCAGGTACGCATCGGAGCCGGCCTGCCCCGGGATACTCTGCCCACCAACGCTCAATATTCTATTTCTAAAGGTGTTACCGATAGCATGAGCTGGAAGAATGACCGTGTCCAGCGTCCGCATTTGGGGACTCCCCGGGCTTTTTCAAAGCAGCAGATTCCCAAGACTTTGATCCATGATGCTATACTCAATCCTCCCCTCACTTTCTGGGGCAATGGTGCTATCGCTTCCCCTGCCGAGGACCAGTTTGTGAAATATACCTATCCTATCCCTAAAGAGGATGGGGGCACCGAAATCCATATGATCTGGTCGGATACGCCCTGCCTGGAGACCTGCTGGAATGAGGGCCACAGGATAACCACGGCCTATAAAAGCCCGAAAATCGAATGTATTGTCATTCAGCACCCCTGGCTGGAGAATGAATGTTTGATGGCAGACATCATCCTGCCCTCCAACACCACCTTCGAGGTTGATGATATTAATCTGAATAGCCGGCCGGGAATACCGGTTGGCAATATCACCTACCAGGAAAAGGCCATTGAACCAGTTGGAGAGTCCAGGAGCGATTATGAAGTAGTTCTGGAAGTAGCCAAAAAACTGGGAAAATATGAGGCCGTCACTGAAGGAAAGTCTGTGAAGGATTGGATAAAGCACGTCTATGACTGTACCGGGCTGCCGGGACGTATTAGCTGGGAAGATTTACAGAAAAACGGGTATTATGTTTTTGCCACCGCCCCGGACTGGGAGAAAGACCCTCCCGGTTTAAGAAAATTCTATGAAAATCCGATAGACAACCCGTTACCGACACCCTCCGGGAAACTGGAGTTTTACTCTGAAAGATTAGCTAAAAACTTCCCGGATGATAAAGAGAGGCCTCCAGTCCCACATTGGATTGAAAAAAGCGACTCGCATGATGAAAGGCTCTCCAGCGAAAGAGCTAAAAAGTATCCCCTGCTCCAGATGTCCAACCACGGACGATGGAGGGTCCACGCCCAGTGTGACGATATACCCTGGACCCGTGAGGCCCCCACCTGTAAAGTCAAAGCCCGTGACGGATATCTTTATGAGCCGGTCTGGATCAATCCCCGGGATGCCAGTAAGAAAAATATTAAGAGCGGAGATATTGTAAAGATTTTCAACGAGAGGGGGATAGTTCTGGGTGGGGCTTACGTGACAGAAAGAATTATGCCCGGCGTTGTTTCCATGGATCATGGGGCCCGGGTAGATTGGATAATTCCCGGGCGATTGGATCGGGGAGGCGCTATCAATCTTATATCTCCAGCCGGGATATGCTCTAAGAATTGTATCGGCATGGCCACCAGCGGTTATCTGGTAGAAGTTGAGAGACTCAGCCCGGCCCAATATGAGGAGTGGAAGAAACAATATCCTGAAGCATTCTCCAGGCCCTATGATCCGGCTTCCGGGCTGCGCTTTAATGCCTGGGTAGAAGGAGGCATAAAATGAAAGTGTTTGTTCATGATGTCTCTATCTGTAACGGCTGTTATAACTGTCAGATTGCCTGTAAAGATGAGCATGTGGCCAACGATTGGACTCCCTACGCCAAGCCCCAGCCTGATACCGGGCAGTTCTGGCTAAAGTTAAATGAACATGTCCGGGGTACCGTCCCCAAGGTTAAGATGCATTATATACCCACCCTCTGTAATCACTGTGACGACCCTCCCTGTTCTAAAGCCTGTCCCGTCACCGGGGCTATCTATAAGCGGAAGGATGGGCTGGTCATTATCGACCCAACCAAATGCACCGGTTGCAAGAGCTGTGTGGACGCCTGTCCATATAAAGCCATTTACTTTAGTGAGGTTCTTAATATCGCTCAAAAGTGTACTGGCTGCGCCCATCTGTTGGATAGTGGCTGGAAGGAGCCCAGATGCGTGGATGCCTGTCCTACTCTAGCCCTTAAGCTGCTGGAAGAGACCGATGCTAAAAAGCTTATCGAGAGGGCGGAGATACTGCATCCGGAGTATAAGGCGAAGCCGAGGACTTATTATCTGAATATTCCTAAGAAATTTGTAGCCGGCACGGTCTATGACCCCAGAGAAAAGGAAATTGTGAAGGGGGCTAATTGCTCCTTGATCGATACCGCTAACGGAAAGAATTATACTGCCACGACGGATGGTTTTGGAGACTTCTGGTTTGAAGGCTTACCTACAAGTACGTTCAACCTGGATATCACTCAAAACAGCAAGAAGAAAATGATCGAAGCGATTAATACCGAGAGGGATGTTAACCTGGGCGATATTCCTCTGCCTTAGATTTAATCAGCCGGGATCTCATCCGAATCGTAGGTGGGTTTTGCCAGGATGGATGGTAAAGTCAGATATGGGAGACTGCTATCACCCCGTAACATCAGAGAGCTACCTATTAAAAACTATATAATACGCCCGGCTGCTATTATGAATTACGCCGATAAAAGGAGGTTTCATCACCTATAAAGATTACCGGGACCCGCGCCCGATTATAACCGCTATTTCTGACGTTACCATTTTGCTCGGGCTTTTAAAGATGTGGCTTAAAATTAGCGTATCGGTCTCTATCTAGTCAGTTAATGAGTCACAGGCCCGGCCGGAAATAATATAAGTGAAGGGACCTTGATGAAAAGTATTGTTATCTATTTTTCACAGACCGGAAATACTGAGAAGATAGCTCGGGCCATCCAGACCAGTCTTAAAAAGGGCTCCGACGATAGTCACATCGTTAAGATAAGAGATGCCAATCCCAGAGGTTTATCTACTTATGATTTAATCGGTATCGGCAGTCCTGTTATGCATTTTGAAGAGCCCGGTAACGTGAGAGCTTTTATTAATGATATGCGCTTTGTCGGAGGCAAGCACTGTTTCGTTTTCTCCACCCATGGCACCCATCCCGAATACTATTTCCCCAGTATTGTCCCCAGATTGAAAAACAAAGGTCTGGTGATAATCGGGATGCGGGATTGGTATGGCGGTTGCCCGTTTAATGCCAGACCTTACCCTACGGATGGGCATCCTGACGAAATAGACCTTGAAGAAGCCGGGCAGTTCGGCCAGGAAATGGCAGAGCACAGCCGGAGGATATCCGCCGGAGAAACCGGCCTCATTCCGCCTCCTCCGCCTGTACCAAAATTAACTCAACAGCAGATTGAAGGAATTTTACACCCTGCTTCATTGGGCAAAAAGGAGATGGCTTATGGTTTCAAAGACCGCATGAAATTCTATCCTGAAAAGTGTGTCTACCCTGAATGCCGCCTCTGTATGGATAACTGCCCGGTATTTGGTATCGATTTAACCGTAAGTCCGCCCGTTGTTGCCACCCCGTGTATTAGCTGTGAGTTTTGCAGTAAGATTTGTCCTACCGGCGCCATTGGGGATGAGAACAAGCCCACCGGTTTACGCAAATCAGAGGCGTTCCGTAAGTTCTTTCTGGAGCCCCCCGGCCTGGCGGAAGCTGAGGCTGCAGGGAGTTTCAGGAGATATGTACCCAAAGAAAAAGTAGGGATTGACCCTCCGGCTCCCGTGAAACACCCGGCATTTATCATCGGCAAAGGATTGACCTGAGTTTCTTTGCAGAGCAGGATCAATAAAAAGGAGAATAGTATTGGATAAAGCGGCCTCTATTAACAATCAAGAAAATACCATCGTCCAGACCATTGGATTTTTGGGCCTTTCTTTTGACTCGAATGCCGTTCGGGTAGATACCCGGGACGGCAGGATAATCCGCATCAGCCCCTTGCATTATGACCTTCGCTATAATTTGGAGGATATTAAGCCCTGGAAAATTGAGGCCCGCGGTAAGTCATTCGAGCCCAGTATCAAGTCACTGGTCTCTCCACTCAGCCTGGCCTATAAAAACCGGGTCTATTCCCCTAACCGCATTCTATACCCCTTGAAACGAATTGACTGGGATCCCCGGGGTGAAAGGCATCCGGAAAACCGCGGGAAAAGCGGCTATGTCAGGATTTCCTGGGATGAAGCTGTGGAAATCGTCGTGAGCGAGCTGAAAAGGGTAAAAGAAAAATACGGACCTTCGGCGGTGCTTTCACAGACGGATGGACACGGGGAATCCAAGATGGTAAACAACGCCCACGGATGCAGCACCCGCCTTCTTCAACTTCTGGGCGGTTATACGCAGCAGGCAAGGAATGCCGATAGCTGGGAGGGGTGGTATTGGGGTGCTAAACACGTGTGGGGTATGGATCCCGTTGGTCAGATGTTGCCGCAATCGAATCTTTTCCCCGATATTGCTGAAAATACTGAAATGTTACTGTTCTGGGGTTGCGATCCCGAGACTACCCCCTGGGGTTTTAACGGGCAGATGGCCAGCCGCCTGTGCTACTGGTTCGCCGAGTTGGGTATCAAGCAGGTTTATATCTGCCCGGATTTGAATTATGGCGCCGCCGTTCACGCCGATAAATGGATACCGATTCTACCCAATACCGATGCCGCCTTACAATTAGCTATCATCTATCTCTGGTTAAAGGAAGATACTTATGATAAAGAATATATCCGGACCCATGCCGTAGGCATGGAGAAGGTCGCGGACTACGTCCTAGGTAAGGATGACGGCGTCCCGAAGAGTCCGGAATGGGCTGCTACGAAATGCGGCGTTCCGGAATGGACCATTAAAGCCCTGGCTCGCGAATGGGCGTCTCAAAGGACCACTATCGCCCATGGCAATGGGGGTTCCTATATCCGGGGGCCCTACTCTCACGAACCAGGCCGGTTGGAAGTAATCTTGCTGGCAATGCAGGGGCTCGGCCGACCCGGATGTCATCAGGTAAAGATGCTGGAATGGGGAATGTTCGGTAATCCCCAGAACATGATGTCTCTTGGCAATCCGCCTCTGCCCCGGCCGGTGATGTATCCGGACTTAACGGAAGCCAACCGCGGGTGGAAAGTAGACCCTCGGGCTCAGTCCGTTCCCAATCAGCTCATTCCCAAGGACCTGATTCATGACGCTTTGAATCTTAAACAAGGAACGATGACCTGGTATGGCAAGACTCTGGCCCGGACTACCGCTGAAGATCAGTTTATTAAATATACCTATCCCTCCCCCGGTTACTCCGCAGTCCATATGATCTGGACCGATTCACCCTGCTGGATAACCTGCTGGAACGACTCGAACAGCTACATCAAAGGGTTAAGAAGTCCCGGCATAGAATTTATCCTGGCCCAGCACCCCTGGCTGGAGAATGACTGCCAGTTTGCCGATATTATCTTACCATCAAATACCAAGTTCGAAGTAAACGATATCAGCATTGACTCTATGAACGGCAATATTACTGCCCTGGTCTATAACCAGCAATGTGTCGAGCCTCGGGGTGAATCACAGAGCGACTATGAGATAGTCTGTCTGATTGCCCAAAAGATGGGTTTGCTGGATGAATATACCGGCGGCAAGACAGCCGATGAATGGATTAAGCACGGCTTGGAAACCTCGGGCGTCCAGGACAGAATAACTTACGAAGAGTTTAAGAAAAAAGGGTATTATGTGGTTCCCACGGACCCTGACTGGGGGAAATACCCTGTCGGTATCTCTGAATTTTATAACGACCCTGAGAAACACCCGTTAAAGACGCCCACCGGTAAACTGGAGTTTTATTCCGAGCGGTTAGCCAAGAATTTCCCGGATGATATGGAGCGGCCTCCTGTTCCCCACTGGATTGAGAAGGGAGAGTCCCATGATGAGAGAATTTCCGGTGAGAGAGCCAAAGAGTATCCTTTGCTTGTGGTTTCCAACCACGGCAGATGGAGAGTCCATGCCCAGCATGATGACATGATGTGGCTCCGGGAGATAGAGACCTGCAAAATCAAAGGCTCCGATGGTTACCTGTACCAGCCCGTTTGGATTAATCCTATCGACGCGTCAAAACGGAGCATCAACCATGGGGATATCGTCCGGATATTTAACGAAAGGGGAGTTGTGCTGGCTGCAGCCTACCTGACCGAGAGAATAATGGCGGGGTCTATATCTATCGACCACGGAGCCAGATACGATCCAATAGTACCGGGGGAGTTGGATCGGGGAGGGGCTATCAATACCATCTCTCCCCACAAGACGTCTTCAAAAAACGCCACCGGTATGGCTTCCAGTGGATACTTAGCAGAAGTACAGCTCGCCGATATCGATGAATTAAGGCAGAAATATCCGGAAGTTTTTAACAAGCCTTATCAGGCTGCTTCAGGACTGGTTCTGGAAAGGTTGGTCCAACAGAATCCATAAGACTAATTTTTAAAGGAGATTTATAATGAAGACTTTGGATGTCGGAGCCAGGATTAAAACCCTGGAAGCTCAGGTCAGAACATTACAGGATACTCTGGAAATTGAAAGACTTCAAAGGTCATATGGTTATTACCTGGAGCATTGGATGCCGCAGGAGATGATTGATTTATTCTCTGATCATCCAGATGTGGTCATGGACTTGCCTGAAGGAAAATATTTGAAAAAGGATGGCGTCAGGAGGTTATTCGAAGGTGTGCCAGGCAATAATCCTGAGTTTCTGCATCAGTTGATGATGCTTTCTCCGGTGATTGATATTGACCCGAATGGTAAAGATGCAAAGGGTAGATGGTACTGTTTTGGGGCTGTTTCTATTCCCCAGAGTAAAGGCGTAACTCAATCTTTCGTCAGCGGGACCTACGAAAATGAATATATTAAGGAAGATGGGAAATGGAAAATAAAAAAGGTAAAATGGCACATCAATTACCACGCCAAACCCGATGAAGGATGGGTCAAGCCCGGACACGCGGTCCCAAGAGATCTCAACGAAATATTTGCCGGACCAAAACCTGACCGCCCCGCCAATCGCTTTAGCATGGAATATCCTTCCGGGTATATTTTCCCGTTCCATTTTAAGCATCCAGTTACCGGGAAGAAAACGACCGAAGCCAAGAGGAATTCATCACGAGGCAATACCTAAAACGAATCATAACAGGTAAGCAAATAATACTCTGCCAGAACAGATCTGCGCGGCACGCTGATGAAGCAGCTGGAGGTGTTACCGTCCGTCTCTGACCTTCCCCCCGTAAACCTGCCCGTTTTCCCAAAGATAATATTTGAAATGTTCTGTCCAGTGTTTCGCATTTCGAAATTAGCGCATTGACACCTAGCGTATTATAATCTATATCTTTAGTGAACCGACTTATGACCATGATAAATCGCGAGGTTTGCACTCAATGAAATCACTTTTAAAAGCTCTGGATATCCTTGAACTGTTCTGGCTACACCACGATGAATTGTCTCTCTCGGAGATGGCTAGCCTGTCCCGTCACGGAAAAGCTGCTACCTATCGTATTGTTTCCACGCTTGTAAGCCGAGGTTATCTCAAGCAAGAAAAAAAACGCGGTAAGTATTCACTGGGTAAAGTGTTCCTTGAATTCAGCGGTATCGTCAAAGGTAACGTTAATATCAGAGACTTGGCTATTCCTTACCTGACGGAATTGTCACATTTGGTGAAAGAATCAGTCATCATAGCAATCTGGGACGGGAAAAACAGCGTTTTTACCGAGACGTTCCATGAAACCGGCTATTCTTTAGGGCCTTTGAAAGTTATCCCTGAAGAAGGCGTAAGTATCCCTTTATATTGCAGCAGTCTGGGTAAAATAATTTTGGCCAATATGAGTGAGGAGGACTGCGCCAAATACTTTAACCACATTAAGTTAGAAAAACGAACTCCGAACACAATTGTTGACGTATCTACGTTTATAATGCAGTTCCCCAAGATCAAAACCGAGAACATCGCATATGACGATGAAGAATATGCCCTTGGAGTGAGAGCTGTTGCATCAGGAATAAAAGACGAACATAAGAATATTTGCGGTGCCATTTGCATTATAGGTCCTTCAGTACGTTTATCAAACGATTTATTGAGAACGCTTGCTCCTACCGTCCGCAGTTTTGCCGTGCGGATATCAACAGTACTGGGGTTTAGAGCAAAAGATTAAAAAAATAGGTAAAAGTTCCCCAACTGATACTCGGCGGATGCCTTATCTAATAAGTAACTGATTTTGATAAATAGTCTTCAGAGAAGGAGATTACAATATCAGAAAATTTTATGAATTTATTAGCCGATCTTAAAGAAGATGAAGTTATTAGACTTACCAAGCAAAGGCTTGAGTCAAAAGAAGACCCTTAAGGATTCTAGATGATAGCCGGGAAGGCATGGAAATCGTCGGCAAACGTTTTGCTAATGGTGAATATTTCCTGCCGGAGTTGGTCGCCGATTTGGGGAGATTCGAGCGATATCGAATGCGGTCGGCCTGCGGTTTATGTTTTACCAATGTACCGTGCCAAAGTCGAATACCATAACAATATGCTTTAAGGTTATTCGGAAGCATCAAGGAGGAAAAAGTGATCCAAGCTGCTAAAGTTGCTCAAATTGTTGGGGAAAACAATATTAGCCAGAATAAAAATACATTACAAAACTACTCTAAAGACATGAGCTTCGCGCGTCCGACGGCCCCAAAACTGGTGGTTAAACCGGGCAGCACCTCGGAAATCCAGAGGATAGTCCAGACGGCAAAACAAACAGGAACACCGTTGATACCTGTCAGCTCGGGCAGGCCTCATTTCCGGGGCGATACCGTGCCGTCAATCAAAGATGCAATCGTGGTCGATCTAAGCAGGATGAAAAAAATCATGCATATCAGCAGGAAACACCGGATGGCGATGTTTGAGCCGGGCGTCACCTTCGGTGAACTTATCGAGGCGGTTGCTCGGGAGGGTATGAGACTCAATATACCGCTTACGCCACGGCGGTCAAAATCGGTGCTTGGCAGTATTCTGGAAAGAGAACCTGTTACCATGCCGATATATCACTGGGATATATCTGATCCAGCCGGTTGTTTTGAAATCATATTCGGAAACGGCGAACTCTTCCGCACGGGGGCGGCAGCCGGTTCAGGCACGATCGAAGAGCAATGGGCTGCCGGACGTTCACAAAAAGAAGCTGCCGGGCCCTCTTCTTCTTCGTGG
>CAZXYV010000018.1:0-13405 GCA_964645025.1 uncultured Dehalococcoidaceae bacterium
TTGGCCAGCCGGTACATGACCTTGGGGCGGGTGAAGGCCTCGGCCAGGAAGATGGCGTCCGGGTAGTCCTTCTTGACCTCGCCGATGAGCCACTCCCAGAAACGGAAGGGCTTGGTATGCGGGTTGTCCACGCGGAAGATGCGGACGCCCTGCTCCGCCCAGTAGATTACCACGCTCTTGAGCTCCTCCCAGAGCTCTCTCCAGCGGTCGGTAGCGAAGTTCAGGGGGTAGATATCCTGGTATTGCTTGGGCGGATTTTCGGCATACTGCACCGTGCCGTCCGGCCGCCAGAGGAACCACTCCGGGTGCTCCTTGACCCACGGGTGGTCCGGCGAGCACTGGAAGGCGATATCCAGGGCAATCTCAATATCGTACTCTTTAGCTTTAGCTATCAGATGCTTGAAGTCTTTAAGCGTGCCCAGCTCAGGGTTGATGGCCTTATGCCCCCCCGCCTCCGCGCCGATGGCCCAGGGCGTACCGGGGTCGCCGGGTTTGGCGGAAACGGCATTATTTTTACCTTTGCGGGTGGTGTGGCCGACGGGGTGGATGGGTGGCAGATAAAGCACATCGAATCCCAGTTCGGCGATGTAGGGCAGGCGGGTTTCACAGTCTTTAAAGGTACCGTGCTGCCCCGCTCCCGATATCACCGAGCGGGGGAACATCTCGTACCAGGCGCTGAACCCCGCTTTTTCCCGCTCGACCAAGACGGCTAGCTCCCGCGGGTAAGTCGTGGCCGACTGCCGGTCGGCGTATTTCTCCATGAGCGTGTTGATTTCATCGCTCAGGGCGAGGGTGATTTTTTTGTTCTGACTGACGGCACCGGACTTCAAGGTATCCGCCCAGCCGGCTATTTTCCTGGCGTCCGCCCCGGAAGCACGCTGGATGGCGTCGGATATCAGGCTGGCTCCCGTAACAAGATTAATTGCCAGGTCTTTTTGTTTAGCTTCGGTCCTTTTTTTCAGGCCTTGACGCCAGGTCTGGAAACGGTCCACCCAGGCGGTGATAGAAAAATTATAGGTGCCCGTTTCCGCCGCTGTGAATGAGCCCTGCCAGCGGTCGTTGCCGAGGTGGCGCATGGGTGCTTCGGCCCACTGGGTATTTTCGGCGCGGCGGTAGAGGAGGCGTGCCAGCAGGGTATCATGGCCGTCGGCGTAGATATCGGCCTCTATAGAAATGGTATCGCCGCTAACGGCCTTGGCCGGGAAACGGCCGCCATCTACCTCCGGGTTGACGCTTTCAATAACGACCCGCTGGTAACCTTGAATCGATTCCATCGGTTATTTCCTGACTTGTGTAACACCCCTGGCAGCGGGCAGATACATCTTGGTACCGTATTCCTTGAGCATCCGGCGCGCGGAGAACACGGGCGTGATGGTGCTCATGGACTTTTTCATCATGGCCACCCATGCCTGTGGAATATCGTGCCGGTCACGATTGTAATAGAGAGGGATAACCTTGTCTTCGAGGAGGCTGTAGAGTGCGGCGGCGTCGGACTTGTCTTCTTCCTCGGCGCTGATTTTTATCGTGTCATCCCCGATGGCCCAGCCGTTGCCGTCAATATAGCCTTCGTGCCACCACCCGTCCGGTACGCTCAGGTGAATCACGCCGTTTACGGCGGCTTTCATGCCGCTCGTGCCGGAGGCTTCCTGCAGGCGGCGCGGCACGTTCAGCCAGACATCCACACCCTGTACCAGATACCTCGAGAGGTGCATGTCATAGTCCTCCAGGAAGGCTATCCTCCCCTGGAAGGCGCGGTCTCTGGCCATGGTGTGCACACGTTGTAAGAGAAGTTTCGAGGCGGTATCGGCGGGGTGAGACTTGCCGGCGAAGATTATCTGGACGGGATGCCAGCTATGGTTGATAAGCCGCTTCAGGCGCTCGATGTCCTGGAATAGAAGGGACGGTCTTTTGTACTCGGCGAAACGCCGGACGAACCCTATGGTCAGGACGCCGTGGTCGAGGAGCGAACCCATCGACAGTATTTGCTGCGGCGAGGCTTCCCCTTTGGCCCAGCGTATCTGGGCCCTTTCCAGAATGATGTGGAACAGTTTCCCCTTCAGCTCCTGGTGCGCCTGCCAGAACTCCTGGTCAGGGATTTCATCGATGTGACGCCACATCTCGACGTCGTCCTGTTTGTCCAGCCAGTCCTTGCCGAGGTACTTTTCAAAAAGCGTTCTGAATTCCTGGGCAATCCACGTCGGCGCGTGAACGCCGTTGGTAACATAGGTGATGGGCACCTCATCTATGGGACATTCGAGCCACAGGCCGCACCACATGCGGCGGGTGACCACGCCGTGGAGTCGGCTGACGGCGTTGCGATGGCCGGCGGTCTTCATCGAAAGGATGGTCATATTGAAACTGGCATCATTGTTCCCGTTGATATGCCCCAGGTTCATGAATTGCTCCCGGTCGATGCCGAGGGCAGGCCAGTATTCCTTGAAATACTGTTCGATGAGCTGGTTGTTGAAGGTGTCGTGGCCGGCGGGGACGGGGGTATGCGTCGTGAAAACGGAAGTATTTTGCACACTTTCCACGGCTTTTTCAAAAGAGGCACCGGCAGCAACCTCTTCCCGGATACGCTCCACCATCATAAAGGCCGTGTGACCTTCATTGGCGTGCCAGATAGACGGCTTGATGCCCATCTCACGCAGGACGCGCACCCCGCCGATGCCCAGGATGATTTCCTGTTTGAGCCTTTGCTCGCGGTCGGCGGTATAAAGGCGGCTCGATAGCTGCCGGTCCTGGGGGTCGTTTTCTTCAAGGCTGGTATCGATAAGATAGAGGCTGACTCGCCCCAGGTTTACCAGCCAGGCCCCGAGGTGCAGGGCGCGGTTACTGAGCTTGACCTCGACCAGGCATCTCTGACCGGATTTAGAGAGCATCGGGCTGACCGGCGCTTTACTGAAATCGAGCTGCTGGTACTCCTCTTCCTGCCAGCCTTCCGCCGAGATACGCTGCCTGAAATATCCCTGCGGGTACATGAACCCGACCGCTACCATCGGTATACCCAGGTCGCTGGCCTCTTTGCAGAGGTCGCCGGCCAGCACACCCAGGCCGCCGGCATAGATGGGCAGGGAGCTATGGATGGCAAATTCCATGGAGAAATAGGCGACCGGTCCGGATAAGGACAACGATGGGTCGATGGCAGACCAGGAGCTGCCCTCTTTCTTCTCGTTGTCAACCTCGGCTACCGCGGCATCGTAGAGAGCCAGGAAGGTGGCGTCACGGGCGGCCGCTTCCAGCTTTTCATGGCTGATTTCATAGAGCTGCTGGATAGGATTGTGTCCGCTCAGGCTCCAGAGCGAGTGGTCCAGCATCCGGAACATGTTTCTGGCGGAAGGGTGCCAGCTCCACCAAAGACTTCCGGCGATTTCTTTAATCCTGATGATGCGTTCGGGTATTTTTACGTAAGGCATTATAATGCTCCCGGGGTTGTAACAGTCCTTGTTAGCCATTATAAGCTAATATGTTGGAGAATGCTAGCTGACTAAATACCAATCTCTTTAAGGGTTTGCTTGGGTTTCCTCCTAGCCGAACTTATGGCTGATACCGTAGCCACCGCGCGGGAAACGCCACTCTATATTCAGGCTCGGACAGGCGATGCGACAGGAGCCGCATTCCAGGCAGCCTTCGTAGTTGACGCTGATACGGTCTTTTTCCAGTCGGTAGACGTTAGCCGGGCAGAGATAGAGGCAGGGCTGGCCCTGGCAGTCCTTGAAGCATTTTTCGCCGTCGATAATCTTTAAATGGCTTTCATCGTCCACCTTGAAACGGTCTAAAAACAGCTTGTCTTCTATCTTCATCGTCATCTTACCGCCCTCCAGGCCCGCCAGAGCAGCTTTAACAGCCTCCAGGTAGATATCTGCCGCCGTAGCTCTTTAACTATCGATTTCTGCTTCTGCCTCTTGCTGACCCCGTTCACGGTAAGCATCTCCCGGGCGGCCATAGAGGTGGCGGCAGGCAGTTCGTTGAATATCTCCTTGTTACGGTACAGGAAACCGCCGAATTTCCGGTATTTTTTCATGTCCTTGATGACGTAAGATGCGGCCAGCCTTTGACCGTAGTCTGAGAGGCTGGCGGCGGAGAAATCGTTGCGTCGCATGGCCTCGATGATAGTCTCGGCAGCCATCTTCCCTGAAGCCATGGCCAGATTATTGCCCTCGCGGTGGAGGGGGTTGAACAGCATGGCTGAGTCCCCGGCGATGAGATAGCCGTTGCCGTAGAGGCGGGGGATAGTGTTATAACCGCCTTCGGCCAGCCAGTGCGCCATGTACTCGCGGGACTGCCCGCCGGCCAACAGGGGCGCCACTAAAGGGTGCTGCTTGAAGGCTTCAATCAATTCATAAGGTTTCACACGGGAGGCGGCGAAATCGGCCAGGTTGGCGCCGATGGACAGCGATAGGGAATTATTATTGGTATAGAGGGCGGCGACCCCGTCCATACCCGCGGTAATCTCGCCCAGGATTTCCATGGTCACGCCGTTACCGCCGGAGACGTTGAAACGCTGTTCGATGACCTCGGCGGGCAGCTCGATGATTTCTTTTACGGCTAGGGCTACTTCTGCCGGCTTGAGCTCGGCGCGGAAGCCGGTGCGCACCGCCAGGGGGGAGTTAACGCCATCGGCCAGGATGGTCACTTTAGCCCGGACCTCGCCATCTTCCCTGGAGGTGACGACGCCGTTCACGCCGCCCTTTTCGTTACGAAGCAGGTCGGTAACCACCGTGGCGGGCACAATCAGCGCCCCTTGTTTACGCGCCTGTTCGGCGTACCAGCGGTCGAACTTGGCCCGGACCACCGTGAAGGAGTTATGCTTTCTTTCGGAGGCAAAAATGGCGTCCCGGTAGCCTACTGTATAGCCGCTTTCCTTGGATAAATAGCAGATTCTCGATTCGATGATGTTTCTTTCGATGGGGCAGCCTCTTTCGAGATAGTCCGGCAGTACCTGCGCCAGGTCGTGGCCGTACAGGACGCCGCCGGAGACGTTTTTAGCGCCGGGGTATTCCCCCCGTTCAATAACGATGGTCTTAAGCCCGGCCCCGGCCAGGATACAGGCGGCGGAGATACCGGCCGGCCCCGCCCCGACGATGGCGCAATCAAAAGATTCTTTCATTTTTCCTTCTTCACTTGAGCCATGGCTTTAAACCCTTTTATCAATTCCGGGACGACCTCCTGGTAGTCGCCGATGATGGCGTAGTCGGCTATCTGCACCAGCGGCGCGTGGCGGTCGGTATTGATAGCGATTATTTTCTGCGAGCCCTGGATGCCGGCCAGGTGCTGTACCGCCCCCGATACGCCCACGCCGATATAGAGCTTGGGTGCGACGGTCTTGCCGGTCTGGCCGACCTGGCGGGTGTAGGGGAGGAGTCCCGTCTCCACCACGGCGCGGGAGCAGGCTAACGTGCCGCCCAGTGTCCCGGCCAGCTCTTCCAGCATGGGGAGATTCCGCGCATCGCAGGCGCCTTTCCCCAGCACCACCAGCACCGGCGCCCGGGTAATGTCTACCCCGCTTTCCGTGGCCTTGGGGATAAATTCGAGGATTTGCGGCAGGTCGGCTAACTCGGGTTTAAAGTCGATGGTGTGTATTTCCCCTTTGCGGTCCGGGTCTTTCTCCGGCATCTTCATCACCCTGGGCCTGACCGTGCTCATCTGGGGGCGGTGGTGGCGGCAGAGTATGGTGGCCATGATGTTGCCGCCGAAAGTGGGGCGCGTCATCAGCAGGAGGCGGGTAGCGGGGTCGATATCGAGGCCGGTGCAGTCGGCGGTCAGGCCGGTCTCAAGCCGGGTCGCGACGACGCTGGCCAGGTCTCTCCCTAGGTGTGTCGCCCCCAGGAGAAATATCGCCGGCTTGACATAATTACAGAGGTCGGTCAATGCCTGGCCGTAGACCTTCGGCAGGTATTGCCGGAGCGCGGCGTCCTCCATCGTATAAACAACATCGCACCCGTAAGCGATAGCCTCGGTAGCGACGGACTTGACTCCCGCCCCGAGCAGGAAGCCGAAGACCTGCGTTTGCAGCTTGCCGGCGAGCTCTCTGGCCTTACCGATAAGCTCCCAGGCGACATCAGCGCCGCGGCCGTCCTGCACCTCGATAAATACGGCGATGCCCCGGTAGCTCGCGGCAGGTTTTGGCTCAGGTTTAGTTTGCGCCGTTTTCTTTTTTAGGGCTTTTTCAAAGAGGACGGCCGCCACCGGGCAGACTTCCAGGCATTTGCCGCACCCGATACAGCCTTCGGCGTCGATTTTCGCCACGCCGTTTTCCATATTAATCACGCCGACGGGGCACTCGGCGACACACAGCTGGCAGCCGATACATTTATCCGCGATAATCTCGGCGATATCTTTACCTTTACTGTTTTTAGGCATAGCTATCCTTTGTGGTCTCCCAGCAGCTCGTCCAGCAGGCGCGGCTCTTTGGCGAACAGGGCGTTCAGAAAATCCGCAGTCGCCTGCCCCCTGTTGCCGCTGCCGTCGAACACCACCCCTCCCTTCCTCACCGGCGGGGCGAATACCTCCTTCACTGAGGTCGGCGAACCTTTAAGTCCCAAATGTTCCGGCGCGCCTTCGATGTCGCCGGCGCCCCATATTTTGACCTCCTGTCTCAGGGCGCGCACCAGGTGGGGCAGCGAGGCGTACCTGGGTCTGGCCGTCTCCAGCTCAATGGTCAGCAGGGCGGGCATTTTACCTTCGATGATTTCACTGCCGGCTTCCACCTCGCGCCGGACTTTAATTGTCTTTTTTGCGGTATCTACCGCGATAATCTCCGCTACGTAAGTGAACTGGCTGTACCCGAGCCGTGTCGCCACGCCCGGGCCGGTCTGCGCGGTATCGCCGTCGATGGCCTGTTTCCCGCAGATAACTAGGTCGACCGGTGCGCCGGAGGCGATTTTAGCAATCGTCCGGGAGAGCGTGTAGCTCGTGGCGAGGGTATCGGCTCCGGCAAAGGCCCGGTCCGAAAGGAGGACGGCTTCCGTCGCCCCCAGGGCCAGGCAGTCGCGCAGGGCGGCTTCCGCCTGCGGCGGCCCCATGGAGATAACGGTGACCTGGCCGCCGTGCTTTTCGGTGAGCCGTACCGCCATCTCGACGGCTACCAGGTCGTAAGGATTGCAGATTGATTCCACCCCGGAACGGATTAAGGTATTGGTCTCGGGGTCTATTTTTACCTGGGCGGTATCCGGCACCTGTTTGACGCAGCAGATAATGTGCATAGGCAATAGTCTCTAATTATATCGTACAACCTGTCTTAAGCTCTGGTCAATCAGGTAGAACATGCGTAGCCTAAAATGTCATATTTATGTAATTATTTAAGCCGACATTTTATAACTTTTCCATCGCCGGCAGTTTAAAATTCCAGTATTAAGGTATTTATCATAGCTTTGTATATTGCTAAGGAAGGTGAAAAATGTATAAAAAGGTACTGGTCCCCTTAGACGGTTCGGAGCTGGCGGAATGCGTCTTACCTCACCTGGAGACTATTGCCGGCGGTTGCGGGCTGCAAAATGTCATCTTTCTCCGTGTCGTCAAGCCGTTTTACCCCATCAACAGCTATATGGGTGATAGTATCAGCGCCATAGATGTCGTCAGGATTAATAAAGACGCCGAGAAAGCCGCGGAAGATTATCTCAAGCAACTTACGGAAAAAGTAAAATATCCCGGTGTTAAAGTCCGCTGGGAAATGGTGAAGGGTAATGAGGCTGAAAGCATTACCGAATACGCTAAAAATAATGAGGTAGACCTGATTATTATCGCCACGCACGGACGCTCCGGTGTCAGCCGGTGGGTCTGGGGAAGCGTGGCCGACCGCGTCCTCCGTTCCGCCTGCGTGCCGGTACTGATGGTCAGGGCGCCGGGCTGCGTACCCGGTATTTAGAATATTAAAAGAGAGTCTGGACGCTTCGCGACTATATAGACATATTAAAAATATTCATCAGGAGGCAATAATAATGATAGTAGAAACACTGAAACAGGAAGCGCAGCGGTTGCTGGCCGACGTACCCGGAGAGTATGTATTCTGGGTGAACGATGGGTGCATCCTCCACAACCTGAAAGAGCTCGGCGATGAACTCAAGCACCTGTCCGATGATACTTATCTTTATCATACCAACGGGGAGAAGAACGACTTTGCCAACTGGGTCAGAGACGTCATCGGGGACAAAATATTAGCCGAGCGCCTTGTGAGAGCATCGACGCGGACGCAGGCGACCAGGGCAGTATCCAGCCGGATTAATATTCTCTCTAAAAGACTGGCCTGAGCCTGGCAGAATGGCAGTTCAGCGCCTTAAAAAATACCGCCAAGTTCCCTGGCACCGCTAATCGGAGGAGTAAAAATATGTTGCAATGCAGCCGTTGCCACCGTGAGCTTACGGAAACCCGGAGCTATGTCAACCAGGGAAAGATATATTGTGAAGACTGCCTGATGGACATTGGCTTATCAATTAAAGAATGTGACCCCTGGGCGACTTACGTCGATACCAGCGGCCGGAAGAGGCATGGGGAAAAAGGCGCCGCCGGTATGACCGAGCAGGAGACCAAAATCTACGAATTTATCAAGGGCCGGGGCAAGGCTACCCGGCAGGAAGTGATGCAAAGCTTTGGACTCTCCGAGATTGATTTAGGGTTACAACTGCTCCCGCTAATGCACTCCGAGCTGATAAAAGAGCGTGGTGAAGGCGGGCAAATGTACCTCGTCCCGATTGCCTGACCGGCAATTTGAGAGCCATTATTTAAGTATCTTCTTCACCACAACAGCCACAAGGCTCTTTAAGCGGGAGACTTCGGCCTGAAGCGCAGGCCGATAAATACCCCCAGCGCCAGCAGCAATAAACCCCCGATGGCTATGGCCGTGTAAACCGGCCACCCGGACTGCAGGAAGTTCCTGACAGTAAACTCATTGCTGTTGCTCCAGCTACTCCCGTTCCCGGCGCCGTCAATAGCCTTGACGCGCCAGTAATACGCGCTCGGGGGGTTTCCGGTTGACGAGTTCAGCTTCTCAGTCTTGCTAAGCTTATATTCCGATGTTTGCAACCCCTCCTTAACGACGACGAGACGACTGAAAGCCGGGTCCTGGGACACCTGGAGCGTATAGGTCACGTTGGAGGGGTCGGTTACGTCCGTCCAGTCAAAGAAGGTTTGATTGTCCTGATGGGAACCCTGCTCCGGCCTTAATGCGACGGGTGCCGGTGGTGGTGTGGAATCCTGCGTGTAAAAAGTAAAAGGTGACGTCCATTCGCTCTCGTTAACTGCGCCGTCGATGGCCTTTACCCGCCAGTAGTAAGGGCTCGTTTTCTTGGTCAGCTCGAACTGTTCCGCCGGGGTGGTCTGGTAATTTGACGTATTAAGCCCCTGCTTATAAAGGACCAGTTGTGAAAAACCTGTGTCCCTGGCTATCTGAAGGCTATAGGTGACGCCGGAAGGGTCGCTTACGTCAGACCAGTCGAAGGCGGGGCGTACCGCTGCCTGGGAATCGTTCGGTGGACTTAAGAGTGAAGGCACAGGAGGCGGCGTGGAATCCTGTGTGTAGAAGGCGCCGGGCG
This sequence comes from uncultured Dehalococcoidaceae bacterium, assembly GCA_964645025.1. Taxonomy (GTDB): domain Bacteria; phylum Chloroflexota; class Dehalococcoidia; order Dehalococcoidales; family RBG-16-60-22; genus Fen-1077. The sequence continues at coordinate 9,531 of CAZXYV010000018.1, forward strand.
ATGTCCAGTCGTTCTCATTTCCGGCGCCGTCAATGGCCTTTACCCGCCAGTAGTAGAGGCTTGTCTTCTTGGTAAGTCCGAACGCTTCCGCCTGGATGACCGTGTATTCCGGTGTGGTCAGCCCTTGCTTGGATAGCACTGTATTTGAGAACGCGGCATCACGGGCTACCTGCAAGCTGTAGGTGACGCCGCTCGGGTCAGTGACTCCTGACCAGGAGAATTTCGGGGTGATACTGGCCTGGCTGCCCGGTTCCGGTGCGAGTAAGTTCGGTTTCGGCGGCGGTGTGGATTCCATCGTGAATGTCGCGGTGACGACGAGCCCGGACACGGTCAGGTCTCTGGCGCTGATATTATGCACCCCGGCCTTTGAGGCGGGGACTTTAAAGCTCGCCATAAACGAACCGTTGGTGTCCGCATTTACGGTGGTAATGTTCTGGGCATCGTAGTTTAAAGAGACACTACCCGATGGAGTGAATCCTGTCCCCTTTACCTGGAGTTCCGTGCCCACATTTCCGTTAGAAGGCGTTAGCTCTATTTTTAAGGTTATGTTGAAAGTAGCCGTGGCGGCAAAAGCACCGTCACTGGCGCGGACGGTATAGCTGCCTGAAGCCCCGCTCGGTACGATGAAGGTAGCGGAAAAGCTGCCGCTGGCATCGGTTATCACCGTTTGAGGTTGTGTCGCCACCGTTATCCCGTTGTAAGTAACCGTTAATGATGTATTTGGCCGGAAACCTTTGCCGGTGATAGTGACGGTGTTACCGGGCGCGCTATTGCCAGGGTTTAATATGATGCTGGGGACGATGATGAAGTTGACGGTAGCAATCCGTCCGGAAAAGTCGCTGGCTCTTATCGTGTGGGTTCCTACGGTGCCTACAGGTATGGAAAAATTTCCGGTGAAGTTACCCGTGCTGTTACTAACAATCTGGCTGCTGCTGACAAGCTGGTTGTCCCAGTAAAAGCTGATTCCGGAGTTGTAATCGAATCCGCTGCCGGTTAATACAATCGGCTCGCCAACCGGGCCTTCGGTGGCGCTGGCGAGAAGACGCGAGCGGATAGTGAAGATATAATTCGAGGATGCGGCGGCGCTATCATTACCGTTGACGTTATAGCTACCGCTGCGTAAAACAGGCACCTGAAAACTGCCCTGCGCCAGAGTACCGTAAACATCGCTGGCTACAGTGGTGACAACGGTATTATTAAAAAGAATATTCACATTGGCATTGGCACGGAACCCGTCTCCGGTAACGATAATTGTATCACCGACGTAACCCGCATTAATATGGAGTTCGATTTCAGGAACAATCTGGAAAGCACGCAGGAAAGTCCCCCGGTTGGTGTCAATCCGGATGGTATGTAGCGCCCAGGGCGCGGGAGGAATGGTAATCAGCTGGGAGAAGGTAGTCCCGGATATTGGCGCATTAGAAATAAGTGTTTGCTCGTAGAAAGTACCGGGAGCGAACATGATTGAATAGGTGTCTCCATCGGTAAATCCGGTACCAGAAACGGTCACGCTGCTTCCCGGCGAACCGGAGGTAATCGATAAACTTACGTCGGCCGCCGCCCGGGCCGGTGGCGCCGCTACCAGAGGGACGGAAACCATGGCAACGATAACCGCCAGGAATACCAGGTTCTGCATCAAGCGGAATCTCTTGGTACGCCCCCGACTGCTTTGTTGTATCTTCAACGGACGGTTGCCAGTTCCCATGCGCGCCTCCTTATTAACGGAGTATATGCTCTCACTTTATATAACGAACGGAAAGTAAATTGGTTAGATAAAACGCTCGAAGCGCTCTTTTTGGGCCTTACATACCGGGCACACCTCCGGCGGCGCATCCCGGGCGCACAGGTAACCGCAGACCTTGCACCGCCACACAGGCAGGGGCAATTTGAGCCCCCCGGTGGCCGTGGCGATAGTCCCGGCGGCGGCCGCTTTCCCCTTTTGTCTCTCCCGCGGCGGCGGTCTCCGTTCGGGGATGCTGCCTATTTTCGTTTTATCCTTGAGGGCCGCTCCGGAAACGTACAGGGCACAGTAGCAGGCGTGATATTCCGTGACATCGGGGTCTCGATAATCGCAGGGACAGATGATGTCGAGGTCATCCGCCTTATTCCCCGAGGCCAGCCGGCACGGGCAGGCCTGGTAGCCGTAGCGGCGCTCGTTGGTAATCAGTCCTTTGGCCAGCTCTTTAGCGAATCCGGTATCCGGATTGAGGTGGTAGCCGCCGGCCTCGGCTTCCCGGTACAACTTCTCGTAGAGCTTATCTATTTCGGCCTGAGATACATCGGCATCATTCATTTCGCCAGTGCCTTTCGTATTTCATCTTCTTTAAAGCCGATGATGCACTTTTTATCATTGATAACCATGGTGGGAAAAGAGCAAGCGGGATTCCAGGCCGTTACCGCCTTGATGGCGCCTTCCTTTTCTTCACCCTGAAGGTGGTCGACATACTCATAATCGTACGCCACGCCCAGGTCTTCCATGAGTTTCCTGGTCCTGGCACACCACCCGCAGGTGCTCAGAGCATAGAGCATGATATGACCGGTGTCCTTACCCGGGACATGATTGACTGCCATACTTATTTACCTCCATCATATTTTCTTAACTGACAGGGCATGCTTAATCAGGAATTATAGACTCTTACCACGATAAATTCTAGCCGGTCAGCCGTGGCGAAGTCATAAAGTTACCGCGCAAATAGTTACAAAAATGTGTCATTTAAGTTAGAAAGGCAAAAATCTGCTGACATTTACGCCGATTGCTGTTAGAATATCTTTTATATAACTAAGGAGACAGACGATGAAAAGCTCGTGGCGCCTTTTCCGCATTGCCGGCATCGATATCGGGGTTCATTATACCTGGTTATTCATCTTCATCCTCATCAGTTGGTCGCTGGCGCAGGGTCTCTTTCCACAGCAGCATCCGGGCTGGGGTACCGTAACCTACTGGGTCATGGGTGTGGTCACCGCTCTCTCTCTTTTTATCTCGGTGCTGCTGCACGAGTTGGCCCACTCCCTGGTGGCCCAGGCCCGGGGCATGAAGGTCGGCAGTATTACCCTCTTCATTTTCGGCGGGGTCAGCAACCTGGAAGACGAGCCGGAGAAACCGCGGACGGAGTTCACGATGGCCGTCGTCGGCCCGCTGACCAGCCTGGTGCTGGGATTTATCCTCTGGGGCCTGGCTATAGCGCTTACCGGCACTTCGGTATCTTTCCTCGATTTGATTAGCGGTGCCAAATTAAACAGCGCCGTGGCCGGTGTGATAGGCTACCTCGGCTGGATAAACATATCACTGGCTGTTTTCAACATGATTCCCGGGTTTCCGCTGGACGGCGGGCGCGTGCTGCGCTCGATTCTTTGGGGCAGCACCGGCAGCCTCAGAAAAGCAACCAATGCAGCGGCGATAGTCGGACGTTTATTCGGCTGGGCTTTTATCGCCTACGGGCTTTTCCTGGTACTCGGGGGTAACTGGCTCGGGGGCATCTGGATTGCCTTCATCGGCTGGTTCCTCAGCAGCGCCGCCGATGCCTCCCGCAAGGAGTTGACATTACGAGAGCATCTCAGCGGCATCAAGGTCAAAGACGTGATGAATACCCAGCCGGGGAGCATCGGCCCGGAGACCACTGTGGAACAGGTGGTCGGGAATATCTTTCAGAGACTGCATGGCCGCGCCGTCCCTGTCTGCGCTAATGATAAGCTGCTGGGCATCGTCACCATCGATGATGTGAAAAAACTGCCGCGGGAACAGTGGGCGGCGACCCCGGTGGCGCGTATCATGACCCGCGAGCCGCTCTACACGGTCTCTCCGGAAGACGGCCTGCACAACGCTTTTAAGATGATTGCCCAGCACGCTATCAACCAGGTGCTGGTTACCCTCGATG
>CAZXYV010000018.1:13505-14953 GCA_964645025.1 uncultured Dehalococcoidaceae bacterium
CTATATCGGCAGGCGCATCAGCTTCCGGGCGTTATCTTCGTATATTTTTTTACGGTCCTCGTCGCTGATACCCATGGCCTCAATCGCGTTTATCGTCTGCCGGTAGTTCCGGTCGCCGCGCTCGGTATCGCCGAGAGGGAAATCGATACCGAAGAGCAGGTGGTCGGCGCCGAAGAATTCCAGGCCGCATAAGAGCGCCGTGGGATTGCCGTAGATGGCGGTATCGGCGTAAAACATCCGGAAATAGTCGATGGCGTCTTTTTTCAGGTTCAGGCTTTCGCCCGTGCGTCTAACCTGCGTGAACTGCCGGATTCTTTCCGCGTAGAATGGGACCATTCCGCCGCAGTGGTGGGTGAGAATCTTCAGGTTGGGGTACTTTTCCATGATGCCGCTGAACACCAGGCGGGCCATGGCGCTGGTGGTATCATACGGCCAGCCGAAGAGGCTGAACATATTATATTTGGAAACTTTTTCCGTCAGGTAATCCGGGTGTTCGGGCTTTCTCATGGGGTGGATGACAATCGGCAGGTCGTAATCGGTCATCTTTTTATAGAGAGGCAGGAACTCCGGCGCATCCAGGGGCTTTTCGTCCACCGGGGTATGGAGATAGACGCCCCGGAACCGCAGGTCTTTGATGGCATGGTCGGCCTCTTTCAGGGCGGCATCCATGTTGTTCATGGCCAGTGTCGCCAGCGCCCCGCAGAACCTGTCCGGATATTTAATTACCAGCTCGGCCATTTCATCATCGGCCCGCTTGGCCAGCTCGGCGGCCTTTTTCGGCCCGGCCACGTGTTCCACGGGGATGCGGCCGAGCGTTAACACCTGCCGGAGCGGCTCATATTTGTCCATGATACGGAACCTGGCATCCAGGTCGTAAAGCGGCGGGTAGGGCATGACCTGGCGGTCGTGCATCTCCGGGGCCACTTTATAGAGGGCCTCCCGGTATTTCGGCGGTACGATGTGGGCATAAGCGTCAATCTTCAGTTCGTAGGGTAGTCTCATGTCTTGTCCTCCTTCAAATAAATTCTCAACATGTCATTGCGAGACCATTCCGCCGCGGGCGGAAGGCGAAGCAATCTCAATGATTAACCAAGACAATGAAGGAGATTGCCACGTCGCCCCAATTATATCGGGGCTCCTCGCAATGACAATTACTTTAATAGTCTTTTTTTCGCCAGTTCTCTGGCGACGTCTCCCAGACCCAGGGCTTCCAGGCCGGCCCGGGTTTGCAGGCCGGATGCTTCATCCCAGCCGCGTAAACGGTAATACTCGTCCTTCATCTTTTCGAACTCGCTTCGTTCGATGACCGTCCCTTTACGGCTGGCAACATTACCGTCCTTGCCGGGCACTTTACATTCACGGTCGAACCGTAAATATTGTATCGGCTCATTATGATAGTAGTCCAGCAGGCGGTCCCCTTCTCTGCCTCCCCAGCCTTGCTTGATGCT
>CAZXYV010000019.1:0-6279 GCA_964645025.1 uncultured Dehalococcoidaceae bacterium
CTCATTGACAGCCAACTGCCCGTCAACTTAAAATCATAGGTAAGCAAGTCACCGTTTTATTGGGAGCGATTTTGTGAACAGCGACGCAATACGCACGGCCTTTTTAAAGTTCTTCGAGGAGAAGGGGCATAAGGTCATCCCCGGTTCTTCCCTGATACCCGCGGGCGATCCCACCCTGCTTCTTACAAACGCCGGCATGGTACAGATAAAGCCCTATTTCCTCGGGGAGGCGGTACCGCCCGGCCGCCGTCTGGCTTCATGCCAGAAATGCTTCCGGACATCTGATATCGAATCGGTCGGGGATGCCTCGCATTTAACTTTCTTCGAAATGCTGGGCAACTTCAGCGTCGGCGACTACTTTAAAAAAGAGGCTATCGCCTGGGCGTGGGAGTTCTTCATTGAACGCATGAAGATTTCTCCCGAAAAGCTGTGGGTAACCATCTATCTTGATGATGAGGAAGCCTTTAAATACTGGCGGGAGATTGGTGTGCCGGAAAACAAAATTATCAGGTGCGGGGAAAAGGATAACTTCTGGGGTCCGGCGGGCAGCTCCGGTCCCTGCGGGCCTTGCAGCGAAATTCATTACGATTTTGGTAAGGATAAGGGTTGCGGGAAAAAAGACTGTAAACCGAACTGCGCATGCGGTCGCTTTACGGAGATATGGAACCTGGTCTTTACCCAGTACAACCAGGACGAAAAGGGGAACCGCACGCCATTGCCGAAGCCGAACATCGATACCGGCATGGGTCTGGAAAGAATCGTGATGGTCATGGCGGGTAAAGACACGGTCTATGATACCGACATATTCGCTCCGTTACTTAATCGGGTTTCCGAAATCACCGGCAAAAAATACGGCGCCAACGCCGAGGATGATAACGCCATGCGGGTGGTGGCCGAGCATGGCCGCGCCCTGGCCTTTCTTATCGCCGACGGCGTCCTGCCTGACAACGAAGGGCGGGGTTACGTGCTGCGGCGGCTCTTACGCCGGGCGGCTTTATTCGGGAGGAGGCTGGGGCTGGACAAACCCTTCCTGGCGGAGATAGCGAAGGCCGCTATCAAGAAGATGAGCCACGTTTATCCTGAACTAAAACAACGGCAGGACTTGATTGTTAAGATTATCGAGCTTGAAGAGGCGAGATTCGAGGAAACACTAAACACCGGACTGGCCATAATCGAAGAATTGATTTCCCAAAAAGCCGGTAAAAAAGATAAACAAATCTCCGGCGCGGACGCCTTCAAGCTTTATGATACCTACGGCTTTCCAGTGGAGCTGACGAAAGAAATCGTATCTAAATCTGGCTTTAATGTGGATATGGCCGGATTTGAAAAGGAAATGGAAAAGCAGCGTGAAAGGGCACGTGCTACCCATAAATTCGATGTCGCCGCGGGCGGTACGACGGGCATATCTAAACTTGATGTTAAGGCCACCGAGTTCGTCGGCTACCATTGCCTTGAACAGCAAGCCAGTATTATGAAACTCCTGGTCGATGGTCAAGAGGTTGAGAAGGTAGGAAAGGGGCAGGAGGCCGGGCTGGTACTCGATAAAAGTCCGTTCTACGCCGAGATGGGCGGCCAGGTCGGCGATACCGGGGAAATAATTGGGCCGTCGGGGCGATTTACCGTCGCCAATACCGTCCGTGTACCGCCGGACATTACGCTGCACCAGGGGAAAGTCATTGAAGGCTCTTTAAAGACCGGGGAAGCGATAAAGGCGGCCGTAGATATTGAGCGGCGGCTGGACATCGCCCGCAACCACACGGCTACGCACCTCCTTCAGGCAGCCCTGCGGCAGGTGCTCGGTGAGCATATCCAGCAGCGGGGTTCGCTGGTGGCCCCGGAACGTTTAAGGTTCGATTTCTCTCACCTGTCGGCCATGACTCAAGACGAGATAAAATCTGTGCAGCGCATCGTCAACGATAGAATACGCCGCAACCTGAAAGTATCAGAAGAGCAGACCGACTATAAAAAAGCCGTCGCGGCGGGCGCTATCGCCCTGTTCGATGAAAAGTACGGGGATGTGGTGCGGGTAATGCGCATCGGGGAGCCGGCGGTCAGCACCGAGCTTTGCGGCGGTACCCACATCTCCTCGACCGGTGAGATCGGCTATTTCCAGATTGTCAGCGAGGGGAGCATCGGCGCCGGCCTGCGCCGTATCGAAGCTGTCACCGGACGGGGCGCCGAGGCATTCCTCGGACAGCGTTTAGCCAGCCTGGAAAATATCGCCTGGTCTTTGGAGACGGCACCGGACAATATTCAGGATAAGATTACCGGTCTGGTCGATGAGCTGGAAAAAGGGCGCAAGCAGGCCCTTTCTCTGGAAAGAGAGCTGGCCAGGCAGGAAGCCGGGGCATTTCTGGGCAGAGTGGAGGCGGTTAACGGGGTCAACGTGCTGGCGACCAAAGTTGTGGCGAGCGACCAGCAGATACTGCGCGAAATGGCCGATTTTCTGCGGGATAAAATCGGGAGCGCCATCGTTGTGCTGGGCGCCGTCATCGGCGAAAGGCCAATCTTCATCGCTACCGTGACGCCCGACCTGGTCAAGCAGGGCTATAACGCCGGCGATATCATCAAGCAGGTCTCCAGAGTGGCAGGGGGTGGCGGCGGCGGCAAGGCAAACTTCGCCCAGGCGGGCGGTAAAGATAAAGATAAACTGGATGAGGCATTGCGCCTGGTAAAAAGCCTGATAAAGTAGGTGATTGACATAACACGCACCATGGGGCTCGATATCGGGGACAGCCGCGTCGGGGTGGCGCTCAGCGACCCGCTGGGTATCATGGCCAGCCCGCTGACCATCATCAACCGGGCAGATGAGCCGGCGGCTATCGAGCAGATTGTTGAAATCATCCGGGAAAAGGAAGTCGGGAAGGTGATTGCCGGTTTACCGCTGAACATGGACGGCAGCCGGGGCAAACAGGCGGAGAAGACGGCTTCCTTCGTCAAGGCATTAAGCCGTCATGTTATCGTCCCTATCGAATATCAGGACGAGCGTCTCTCAACCGTATCGGCCCGGGAGCTTATCCAGGGGGTCAGAAAGACCAACCGCGATACCCGGTACGATGCCGCGGCCGCGGCGCTCATTTTACAAAGCTACCTCGATGAAGCGTCCCGGCGCCGGGGCCATCCGGAAGGACCGGACTTGCAGGATGGATAAACTAACTATTTTCCTCAAATCCTGAGGTCGAGGGCAAAAGCAATAGCTTGCGCTACAGCGGTCATCTTTTCACCGGATAATTGGGTAATTCGCTCAGTTAATCTTGATTTAGGGATAGTAAGTATATTATCAAGGTTCACCACGCATTTTGCGGGCATACCATCTTCCGGCCCGAGGAAGACTTCCACGGGAATATTACGGATGGTACGCGTGATGATGGCCACCGATAACGAGGTTCTTACGGCATAAGCGGCATCTCTTGATAATAAAAGGACTGGACGTTTACCTACAGGGGAAGGCAATTCAGCCCACCATACCTCACCGCGACGCATTTACCACGACTCCCCGGGTAGGATTTCGCCCGCGATAGATGTTTGTGCCTCTCCCGCCTCCAATTTTTCAGGGATTCTCATGTATCCCTCTTGGTAGAGTTTATCCAGCTTATCATTTTCGGCCTGTTTTAAATAGTACTGACAGGCCTGGCGTATTAATGCCGACCTGGTTTTGCGCTGACTTTTAGACAGGCTATTCAGATCCTTAAGGAGTGTTTCATCCAGAGGGACTTGTATTACTCTCTTAGCCATAAAATTCCTCCACAATATTCATCAACAATATTATACACATAATAATACACAATATCAAGACTTGCTACAAGATGTCTTATAGACAATCTTATAATTATCAGCATTAAAGATAAAAGACGCCAGAACCTGAGTGTTAGCTTTGTTGACAAGCCTTTCACCCCACGAGTATCATAGAGTTGAAGCTATGCCTTTTTCAAGAAAAGCCGAGTGAATAATCGTCTGGTCTTTCTCTTTAAAAGGCAAGGAAGTAGAACAGGACCAAACGTATGACTGTAAAGCGTGACTATTACGAGGTGCTTGATGTGCCGCATGACGCCTCGAGCGAAGATATCAAGAAGGCCTTCCGCAAGCTGGCGTTCCAGTACCATCCCGACCGCAACCGGGATGACGGCGCCGCTGAGAAGTTTAAAGAAATAAACGAGGCCTATCAAGTGCTCTCGGATGCGGACAAACGCGCGGCCTATGACCGCTTCGGCCATAGCGGCGCCGAGGGTTTATTCGGACGCGGGTTCGCTGAATCTAATGGTGGTGGCTACGGGGAGTTTTTTGAAGACTTTTATAACATCTTTAGCGGTGCAAGCACCACTGCACGACGAGGACCCAGGCGGGGGGATGACCTGCGTTGTAATGTATCGCTCTCTTTTGAAGAGGCTGCCCTGGGTTGTGAGAAAGAAATAGACGTTTCTCGTACCGAGGTTTGCTTAACGTGCCAGGGAACCCGCGCCAGGCCGGGTACTCAGACCAGCCGTTGCCCCAGCTGCAATGGCACGGGGCAGATACGCAGGATAGACCGCATCTTATTCGCACAGTTTGTCAATTCGGTTATCTGTAATCAATGTCACGGCGAAGGGAAAATCGTTACCGACCCCTGCCCGGACTGCAAGGGCTCCGGCCTGCAAAAGCACCGGCGGCGTATCGCGGTCAGTGTGCCTCCCGGGATTGATGATAGAAACGCCATACGGATGACCGGCGAGGGTGATGCCGGCTATCGCGGCGGGTCGGCGGGTAACCTGTATATCGAGTTTTCTGTGGCGAAGCATAAGTTCTTCACCAGGGAAGGCGATAACGTTATATATGAGCTTCCGGTCAATTTCGCCCACGCGGCCCTGGGTACTGAAGTTGAAGTGCCGACCCTTTACGGTGAGAGCAAGCTGAAAATCCCGGCCGGCAGCCAGACGGGTAAAGTCTTGAGGATGAAGGATAAAGGTATTCCCCGTCTGCACGGCATCGGGCGCGGTGACCAGCTGGTGATATTGCGCGTGGTCACGCCCGAATCGTTGACTAAAGAGCAGCGCAAGCTATTTGAGGAGTTGGCCAAGAGCCTGGGTTAACCGCAACCGGGGGGATGAGCCGGAGTCGGTTAATCAAATTATGGCCATCGTATTAACGGAAATATGAAATGATTGAGCGCACGGTCTTACTTCCTGAAAGGTAGAGAAGAAGAACAGGATAGGAATATGGCTGCAAAACGTGACCCCTATGTGGTGCTCGGTTTGCCGCGTAACGCCTCGAGCGAAGATATTAAGAAAGCCTTTAGAAAGCTGGCGTTCCAGTACCATCCGGGCCGCAATTCGAAAGAAGGCGTCACCGAGAGATTTAAAGAAATCAATGAAGCTTATGAAATCCTTTCGGATGCGGACAAACGCTCTGCCTATGACCGCCACGGGCATAATGGCCCGGAAAATATCTTCGGGAAGGGATTCGAGGGGGTCTATGGGGGGAACATCAATGATGTTTTCGAAGCCTTTTTCGGCGGCACCGGTACTAAATCTAAACAAGCCCCGCAGCACGGCAGTGATATCCACACCCACATTTCGGTCTCGTTTGAAGAAGCCGCTCTTGGTACCGAGAAGGTAATAGAAATTGACCGCACTGAGGTTTGTGCCAGGTGCCGCGGTACGCGTTCCAGACCGGGTACTCAGCCCGCACGGTGCCCCGGATGTAACGGCACCGGCCAGATACGCCGCGCACAGCACAGCAACTTAGGCCGGTTTATCAATGATGCTACCTGCGGGCAATGTCACGGTGAGGGGACACTGATTAAAGACCCCTGCCCGGACTGCAAAGGTTCCGGCTTTCAAAAACAACGCCGGCGTTTCGCTGTCAAAATACCCGCTGGAATTAATGATAAAAAAATGATACGGATAACCGGTAAGGGCGATGCCGGATACCGCGGCGGCACGGCGGGTAATCTGTACATCGAAATTTCGGTGGTCAAGCATAAATTCTTCTCCAGACGGGCAAAACATTCCGGATGAAAGAAAAAGGTAATTCCCCGTCTGCACGGCATCGGGCGCGGCGACCAGCCGGTGATATTGCGTGTGGTCACGCCCGAATCGTTGACTAAAGAGCAGCGCAAGCTATTTGAGGAACTGGGCAGGAGAATAGGGTATCCGAAAGGGAATACGGCCGGTTCTTAAATTCCGTTCGGCGAAGTTTTTTTTCTTCTCCGGAAAAGAGAAAACAGCTGCCAACGCCGCCCGGAGAGCTCGTGCCTGGCGTTACCTCCCATAAGCTCGGCGGCCGCCTGACGGCAATCGGCAT
>CAZXYV010000019.1:6379-14436 GCA_964645025.1 uncultured Dehalococcoidaceae bacterium
TCGTGCCTGGCGTTACCTCCCATAAGCTCGGCGGCCGCCTGACGGCAATCGGCATCTTCATAGAGCACCCGGTATAGCTTTTCCGTGATGGGCATTTCCAGTCCCAGATTCCGGGCGAGATTCCTGGCGACCAGCGTCGTGTTTACCCCTTCGGCGACCTCGGTCATCGATTCCAGAATGTCCGCACATTTACGGCCTTTAGCCAGCTCCGTACCGACGTAATGGTTACGGCTTAGCGGGCTGGCACAGGTGGTGATGATGTCGCCCAGTCCTGTTAGACCTGAGAAAGTGAGCGGGTTAGCGCCGAGCGCCGTGCCTAGGGCAGTAATCTCGGTCAGGCCCCGTGTCATAAAGGCAGCTTTGGCATTGTCGCCGTAGCCGAGCCCGTCGGCGATGCCGGCGCCGAGGGCGATGATATTCTTCAAAGCACCACCGAGTTCCACCCCGATGACATCGGTATTCATAAATACGCAGAAGTTGGGGCAGGTAAGCAGTTTCTGCGCTTTCCTGGCGGTCTCCATGTCCGTGGCGGCCACCACGGCGGCGGCGGGGAGGTTGTGTATAATCTCGCGGGCGAGGTTGGGCCCGGAAAGCACGCCGATGTTGGCCTGATAATGGGGATTTATCTCCTCGGCGATGACCTGGGACATGCGCTTATGGCTGCCTATCTCCAAGCCTTTAGCAGCGCTTATCACCAGGGTCGATTTAGTAAGATAACTGGCTACCTGGGAAATGTTTTGCCGCATGGTGGGGGAAGGCACCACCATGATAACGGCGCTGGCTTCATCCATGGCCTCGGCGGCATCGGAGGTAATAACTATTTCCTTCGGGAGGGTAATATCAGGGAAGCGTGCGGGGTCAGGGCCTTTCTCCCTGAGGCTGTCCGCTTCAGACGGGGTACGGGCCCATAATCTGACCTCGAGTCCTTTATTGAAGAGGAGACAGGCCAGGGTCATTCCCCAGCTGGTGGTGCCGACGATAGCTATTTTCTGCATGATAAATAGACGGTATTTTTAGACCGGTATGAAAATACGATGCTTGTATGCCATGATACCACGTGTTTCAATCATCGGGCAAGAAAATGAAAGACTTCTTCCTGAAAATTGATGGGCTTCTTAAGCACGCTTGATTTGGCAGACGGGGTGGTCTATTCGGGGTTGGAGGATGGAGTTGAACCCCCGGTATTAGATTTATCTTCGATTTTTCTTTCCGTGCCGTTAAAAAGGCGGATAATGTTATCCCGGTGAATTACGTAGATGAATATAGCGCCTACCATAGCGTAAAGTACATAGGCAAAATCAGGATAGGGGCCGAAAAAAGTAATTTTCAGAATACTGAAAGACATCAGGACGATGAAGGCGGTAACCGCCCCGATGATGGAGCCCATGGACATGTACTTGGTCCGGAAGCCGATAAAAAGCGTGAGCGCCCCGCCGATGACCGCCGCCTGCCAGTACATGGCGAGCATCCCGCCGATGAAGGTCGATACCCCCCGGCCCCCCCTGAATTTAAGAAACACTGACCAGGTATGCCCGAAGATCGCTGATAGGGCCGCCAGCGCCATGGCGCTGTCTCTCCAGGGGGTAGCGCTGAGGGACTTCGCGTAATCACTGCTGAAGATGAGTGCCGCCGCCAGTACCGCAAAGGCCGACTTGGCCATATCGAGAAGGAGCGAAAGAGCCGCCGCTTTCTTACCGGCCGTGCGCATGACGTTGGTCATACCCATCTTGCCGCTCCCGACCTGCCGTACGTCTGTCCCGGCAAAGGCCTTGCCTATCAACAAACCAAAGGGTATCGAGCCAAAAAGGTAACCGATCAGAATGACAGCTACGTATAACCACGCTATCATGATTCACCCCTGGTTTTAAAGATGAGGCGCAGTGGTGTGCCGGTAAAACTATAGGCCTGGCGGAGTTTATTTTCCAGGAAACGACGGTAAGAGAAGTGGACTAGTTTGGCGTCATTGGTGAAGAAGACGAAGGTTGGCGGGTTGACATCTGCCTGGGTGGCGTAGAAGACCTTGAGTTCCTTGCCTTTATCTTTAGGCCGGATATGGGAGGCTACCGCTTCCTGGATGATGTTGTTTACCGCGGAGGTGGGTAACCTCTTGAGCCTCTCCTGGTAGACATGACAGACTTCGGGCATTATCCTGTCCACCCCCTGTCCTGATTTAGCCGAAGTATATAATATCGGCGCGAAAGAAGCAAATTTAAAGCGGCTCTTGATGAGTTTATGCCACGCGGCTACATCTTTGTTTTCAACCAGGTCCCACTTGTTAATGATGATGATAATACCCTTGGCGGCCTGCTGGATATACCCTCCAATATGAGTGTCCTGGCTGGTGGCCATCTCGGTGGCGTCGAGCACCAGCAGGACGACGTCGGCCCGGTCGATGGCCCGCAGTGTCCGGGCGACGCTGTAGCGTTCTATCCCGGCCTGTACCTTGCCCCGCCGCCGGATTCCGGCTGTATCAATAAGTAGCACATTTTGTCCCTCGAAGTCAAATGCCGTATCTATGGCATCCCGGGTGGTGCCCGGTTTCTCATCGACGATAGAGCGTTCTTCACCTACCAGGGTATTCAGCAGCAGCGACTTACCGGCGTTAGGCCGGCCGGCGATGGCTACCTTTATCGCCTCCGGCGCTGTTCCGGCGGGCGGCTCTGACGGCAGCAGGCCGGTAATCCTGTCCAGCAGCTCGGCGACGCCGCGGCCGTGATGGGCGCTGATTACCATAAGCTCTCCTAACCCGAGCTCGTAAAACTCCAGGGCTTCGGTCTCCAGCCTGGTATTATCGGCCTTGTTGGCCACTACTAAAATTGGTTTGCCGACTTTCCGGAGCACATCGGCTATCTCCAGGTCCGCCGGCGTTACCCCGTCTTTGGCATCAACGAGAAAGAGGATGAGATTGGCCTCGTTGATAGCGGTTTCTACCTGCGCCTTGACGCCGCGGGCTATCGCTGTACCCGGCGTTATCTCCAGCCCGCCCGTATCGACAAGCGTGAACTCGACGCCCTGCCAGGCGACATCCGCCATGTTACGGTCGCGTGTGGTCCCCGGCAGGTCTTCGACGATAGCCTGGGGTTTCCCCACCATCCGGTTAAGGAGGGTGGACTTGCCGGTATTCGGCCGTCCGACGATGGCGACGACGGGCTTGGCCAATATTATTCTCTCCCTAATAATGAAATAGATTCTTCCGGAAGCTCCTGATAACGGACTATTGACTATTTCCAGAGGATTTACAGGTAAAATTTACCTGAAATCGGCCAGACCTATCTCAAGTCCACCCAGGATATCAGCCAGCAGGGCCTTGAGCATGTGCATCTTGTTCTCTGATTGCTCGAAGACCACGGATTGCGGGCCGTCCATGACGTCATCGGTCACTTCCTCGCCGCGGTGGGCCGGCAGGTCGTGCATGAAGATAGCATCTTGCCTGGCTAAGGCTAAGATTTCATGGTTAACCTGGTATCCGGCGAAAGCCTTCCGCCGTTTTTTCGCCTCGCTTTCCTGTCCCATGCTCGTCCACACGTCGGTGTAAACGATGTCCGCGCCGCTGACGGCCTGCCGCGGGTCTTCGGTGTAAAAGATGGTACCACCGCTGGCGGTGGCATATTTGCGGGCAAGTTCGAGGATATTGTTTTTTACGGTATAAGCGGCCGGCGAGGCCATGCGGAAGTTCATGCCGCAAAGCGCCGCGGCCAGTATAAGGCTGTTGGCGACATTATTGCCATCGCCGATATAGGCGAGGGTCAATCCCTCGAGTCCCCCCTTCTTTTCGTAGATAGTGAGCAGGTCGGCCAGTGCCTGGCAGGGATGCTCCAGGTCGGAGAGGGAGTTTATCACCGGCACGCGTGAATATCTGGCCAGGACCTCCAGCGTCTGATGGGAGAAGGTGCGGGCCGCGATGCAATCGACATACCCGCTAAGCACGCGGGCGACATCCGCAATCGACTCGCGCTGGCCGAGGCCTACCTCCGATGGTGACAGGTAGAAACACTGTCCGCCGAGCTGGCGCATGGCGACCTCGAAGCTGGCGCGGTGTCGCAGCGAAGGCTTTTCGAAGAGAAGAGCTAAGCTCTTTTCGCTCAGCAGAGAGTTCCAGCGCCTGGCTTTCATGTTCACGGCGGCGGAGATGAGCGCCCGGATGCCCTCGGGAGTAAGGTCAGAAATGGAAAGAAAATCTTTGCTCTGCAAAAAGACCTCCTGTATGCCACCAGTATATCATGAAAATTAAATTATTCAATAGTTTAAACGTCATTGCGAGCCATCCCGATGCAATCGGGAGGCGTGGCAATCTCCTTGATATACTTAGCCCGAAGATGGAGATTGCCACGTCGCGGAGTTTATCCTGAGTGCCTCCGAAGGACTCCTCGCAATGACAGGCCGGTAGTATCTACTTGACACACATTCGAATTACTGTCTAATATGCATTTATCGGGAGGTGTTTATACCGACGCATTGGAGGTACTTATACCGACGCATTGGAGGTGCTTATGCCGACGAATGAAAAGTTTACCGTCAACGGTGACCAGGTAGTGGAAAAGGTCAAGCAGATTATCCACGAAGGCAATATCCGGCGGGTGCGCCTGATACACGAAGGCAAAACGATAATTGAAATCCCCCTGTCTATAGGCGCGCCGGTGGCGGTGGTGGGCATATTAGCGGCGCCGGTGCTGGCGGCGATAGGGGCCGCCGCCGCGCTGTTGACCGAGTGCACTATTGAGGTGGAGAAGATAGAGAAGAAATAGCTTAAAATGACAGAAATCATCCTGGTAAGGCACGGCGAGACCGACTGGAATGCCTCGGAAACCTTCCGCGGCCGGGCGGACGTTGACCTGAACGAGACGGGACTTCTGCAGGCAGAGCTTTTAGGGGAATTTTTGGGCGAGGAGAAAATCGACCTTATTTTCTCCAGTCCTCTAAAAAGGGCGGTCAGGACCGCCGAAGCCATTGCCAAATTCCAGGAAATCGAGGTAAATACTGTTGAAAACCTCATCGATTTCGATTATGGAGAATGGCAGGGACTTACACTGTTGGAAGTGAAAGAGAGATATCCGGAGCTTTACCAGGACTGGCTGGATACCCCCGAGCAGGTGAGGATACCGGGCGGCGAAAGCCTCGAAAGCGTTCTGAGCCGGGCAATGCCTTTCGTGGAAGATGCCGTCATGAGGTGCGGGGAGGGTAAAGTGGCGCTGGTATCGCACCGGGTGGTGCATAAAGTACTCATCTGTGCCCTGCTGGGTCTTGATAACGCCAACTTCTGGAATATTAAACTGGATAACGGCGCCATCACCCGCTTTGTTTACGATGGAGATAAAGTCATCCTCACCGCCCACAACGACACCTCTTATTTAAAAGATATACAGGGTCATAAGCTGAACGATTTTTAAGAATATCGCTTTCCTTAGCCTTGCACATTTCCTTCCATTCCGGCGGAAGCCGGAATCCAGCCCGTTCTATTATATCTGGATACCGACTTTTGTTGGTATGGTTGTCAAATAAAGTTTAGTATTTTATCCCTTTCCCCTGTTATAATTGGGTCATGGAAAAGCCTCTCCTGGTGCTGTTTGACGGTAACGCTATCGTGCACCGCGCCTACCACGCCTTCGGGGCGACCCGATACCGCCAGGCCACGCCGCTGACCGTTTCCAGGACGGGAGAAATCGTCAGCGCGGTCTACGGCTTTGCCGTGATGCTCCTGAAAGTGCTCAACGACCTGAAGCCGACGCACATCGCCATCGCCTTCGATAAAAAAGGCAAGACCTTCCGGCACGAGCTTTTCGACCAGTATAAAGCGCAGCGCCCGCCGATGCCCGATGAACTGGCAGGTCAGATAGGGCGGGTGAAGCAGCTGGTGGAGGCCTTCCGCATCCCCCTGTTCGAAATAGATAAGTACGAAGCCGATGATGTCCTGGGGACGCTGAGCCGGCAGGCCAGCCAGCAGGGCATCGCAACTGTCATCGTTACCGGCGATGCCGATACCATGCAGCTCGTCTCTCCCGATGTTAAGGTACTCTATCCTAAAGCCGGCAAGGGTTTCAGCGATACGGCGCTTTTCGACGAGGCGGCGGTCAAGGACAAGTACGGCGTCGGCCCGGAACGCATCGCTGACCTCAAGGCCATGGTGGGCGACCCCTCCGATAATATCCCCGGCGTCCACGGCGTCGGCGAGAAGACGGCGGTCAAACTCATCCAGCAGTTCGGCACGGTAGAGGATATCTATAAGCATCTGGACGAAGTCACGCCGCCCCGGGTCCGCGAGATATTAACCCAGCATGAGGAAATCGCCCGCCGCAGTAAAAACCTGGCGACCATCGTGACGGACACGCCGGTTCATTTAGACATGGAGAAATGCCGGCTTGGCCAGTATGACCGGAAGCAGGTGGCCGATTTCTTCCGCGAGCTTGAGTTCTTCAGCCTGCTGCCCCGGTTACCGGAAGCGGAAGGCGTCCCCGTCTCCGGCGGGGTACAGGCCGGGCCGGCGAAAGTGGACTACAAGATTGTAGCCGCAACGGCAGACCTCGATGAGCTGGCGAGCCGCCTTTCCGGGGTCAGGACCTTCGCTTTCGATACCGAGACATCGGGACTGAACCCGATGCTGGCCAAGCTCGCGGGCATATCGCTGGCCACCGAACCGGGCCGGGCGTACTATATACCGGTCGGTCATGTCCTCCTGGACGAAGTAAAGCAGTTGCCGCTGGAGCAGGTAGTCGACCGGCTCAAGCCGGTTTTTGAGGATGCTACGCTGAACAAAATAGCCCACAACGCCAAGTTCGATATGATGGTGCTGGCGGAGTGCGGGCTTGATGTCCGCGGCCTCGGCTGCGATACGATGATTGCCGCCCACCTGCTGGGAGAAAAGTCGCTGGCGCTGAAAGCGCTCGCCTTCAGCCGGCTGGGGATAGAAATGACGCCTATCAGCGACCTTATCGGTACCGGGGCCAAGCAGATAGCCATGTCGCAAGTTGATATAAAGATAGCCGCCGCCTACTCCGGCGCCGATGCTGATATGACCTTCCGGCTGGCGTCAATATTTGAAAAACAACTGAACGAGAAGGGCTTAATGAAGCTATTTACGGATGTCGAGATGCCGCTGGTGCCGGTGCTCCTGGATATGGAGAGAAATGGCGTAGGATTGGATACGGCCATTTTAAAAGAGATGTCGAAAAACCTCGGAGAGCAGGTGAAAGCCCTCGAAAATAAAATCTACAGCGAGGCCGACGGCGAGTTCAATATCAACTCACCTCAGCAGTTGGGGAAAGTCCTTTTCGAGAAGCTGCATATACCCACGACGCGCCGTGGCAAGGGCAAGTATTCCACCGAGGCATCGGTTTTAGAAGAGCTGCGCCCGGCTTTCCCGATTATCGGGGATATACTGGAGTACCGCCAGCTGACCAAGATAAAATCGACGTATGTCGATTCCCTGCCGGAGCTGGTAAACCCCAATACGGGACGGATTCATACGAGCTTCAACCAGGCGCGGACGAGCACCGGCCGGCTTTCCTCCTCCGACCCCAACATGCAGAATATACCCGTGCGCGGCGAGCTGGGGGGGCAGGTCAGGCAGGCCTTCATCGCCCCGGAAGGTTCGAGCCTGCTGTGCGGCGACTATTCCCAGATTGACCTGCGCGCCCTGGCGCATTTATCCCGGGATGAGAGCCTGGTGAGAGCTTTTAGAAACGATGAAGATATCCACGCGGCCACGGCCGCCTTGCTGTTCGGCGTGGAGAAAACGCAAATAACACCCGACATGAGACGTTTCGCCAAGACGGTTAACTTCGGCGTGATTTACGGCATGAGCGACTACGGCCTGGAGCAGGCCACCGAGCTTTCGCGGGAGGAGGCCGGCAAATTTATTGACGCCTATTTCGAGAAGTACCCGGGCGTGCGCAAGTACCTTGACGACACCAAGGAGCAGGCGAGAAGCAACGGGTACGTACAGACCCTGCTGGGCCGGCGGCGCTATATCCCCGATATCAACTCCGCCAACCGCCAGGTGAGGGAGGCCGCCGAGCGCATGGCCATCAACATGCCGGTGCAGGGCACCTCCGCCGATATCA
>CAZXYV010000020.1:0-7480 GCA_964645025.1 uncultured Dehalococcoidaceae bacterium
GGGGCCGGCCTGCTACGGACAGGGCGGTAAAGAGGCCTCCTTCACCGATGCGGCGGTGGTTTTAGGTTACATCAACCCGGATTACTTTCTGGGCGGCGGGAAGAAACTGAAGCTAGACCTGGCGGAGAGGGCAATCAAGGAAAAGGTAGCCGTCAGACTCGGCCTCGATATTCCGCGGTCCGCCGCCGCCATCTATAAAGTGAGCAATTCAGTGATGGCGAGCGGGATATCTCACGCCTTCATCACCAAGGGCTATAACCCGCAGGACTTCGCCCTCTGCGCCGGCGGGGCCGCCGGTCCGCTATGCGCGCTCAGAATCGCCGCCGAGCTGGATATGAAGCGCGTGATAATCCCCAAATATGCCCCGGTTTATTGTTCCCTGGGCATGCTGGGAGTAGATGTGAGGCACGACTTCTCACGCCATTACAGTTCCCTGGCGGTTAACCTGGACTTAAACGTCGTTAAGAGGATTTATAAAGAAATGGAAGGGGAAGCCACCCGCTTGCTGGCCGGGGATGGCGTGGCGGAGAACCAGCGGTCTCTGGTACGCACGGTGCGGATGCGTTATTACGGCCAGTTCCGCGACATCGAGGTCTCCTGGCCGAATGGCCCTATCACCAGAGAGGCTACCGCCGAGGGGATAGCCAACTTCCATCGGCGGCACAAGGAGCTTTTCGGTTCCTGCAACGAAAAATACCCCCTGGAGTTCATGAAATTCGGGCTGACGGCCATCGGTAAAATACCCGGGGTGTCTCTGAAAAAAATAAAGCGCGGGACAGCGGATGCTTCGGCCGCGTTAAAAGGCAAGAGGAACGCCTATTTCGAAGAGTCCGGCGGCTACACTACAACCCGACTTTACGACGGTGATAAACTACTGGCCGGTAATGTCCTGGAAGGCCCCTGCATCGTGGAAGAAAAGATGACCACCGTCGTCATCCCTCCCGGGTTCAAGATGCGCGTCGACGCCTATGGCAATTACATTGCGATTTAAAAGTCTGATTCAGTGAAAAGGAAATACCAGTATGATTAAAAAGGGTAAGTCAGCAGCGATTGACCCGGCTTTACTGCCGGTGGTGTGGAACCGGCTGGTAACGATGATTCAGGTATGCGGTGAAAGGGTCATGTATTCGGCGCAGAGCCCGCTCATGGCGCTGGCGCGCGACCTGGGGCCGGCGCTACTCTCACCCGAGGGAGACCTGATATGCACGGCCGACTTTCTGCCGCACCATACCCTGGTGGCGGAAATTCCGCAGAAACACATCCTGGAAAAATTCGGCCCGCTCGATAAGGGGGATACGGTGCTGGGCAACGACGCCCACATCATCCAGAGCGGCCACCTGCTGGACTGGACGACAGTAGTGCCCATCCATTATAAAAACGAGCTGGTCTGCTACGGTCATTTCCGGGGGCACATGCTGGACAGCGGCGGCGCTTTCCAGGGTGGCTATTTTCCGGGGACTTACGATTGTTACGGTGAAGGTCTGAACATTCCTCCCGTGAAAATCTACAAAAAGGGCGTCCTGAACACGGACGTCCGTGAGCTCATCCTGAACAATAACCGCACCCCCGCGCCGGTCTGGGCGGACTTCGAGCTGGTCAGGGGCTCGCTGCTGAAAATGCAGGATGACGTATGCAGTTTAATTGATAAATATGGTCTGGAACAGATAAGGGCCTGCATCCGCGAGATGTTCCGCCGCGATGAAAAAGCCACGCGCGACCAGATAAAGCAGATACCGAACGGCGTTTACTACGGCGAATCGGCGGTAGACTGGGACGGCACCACCCCGGACAAGCAGGTCTTCGTCCGCGTCAAACTGACCGTCAAAGGCGATGAAATGACCTTCGACTATTCGGACAGCGACGACCAGGTCGAGTTCGTGAACGCGCCGCTGGGCATTACCTATGCCTGCACCTTCCAGGCCATCTTCTGGGTCTTCGACGCCACGATTCCCCACAACCATGGCTCGACGCTGCCCGTGCATATCATCGCCCCGGCCGGCAAAGTAGTCAATCCGACGCGCCCGCATACCTACGGCGGCTGCGGCTGCGCCTGCGGCACACAGATAACCGAGGCCTGCTCTCACGCCCTGGCCCAGGCAATTCCGGAGCGGGCGATGGGCGACTGGAGCAAGCATTTCGCCTGTAATGCATCGGGACGTCTGCCGACCATCGACCCGCGCACGGGACGGGCGCGGGAGTATTTCCAGGCGCCCTTCATCGAGGAAGGCGGCAGCGGCGCGGTGAAAGGCTTTGACGGGTGGGACGGGGTGGTCTCCGGCGGCGCGTCCGGCATGGTCAAGCGGGGTTCCGTCGAGGAGCAGGAGCTGGCCTACCCCGTACGCTTCGACGTTATCGAGCTTCTCCAGGACTCGGAAGGCGCCGGCGAATTTATCGGGGCCAGGGGCACCTATGGCGAGCGCGTCTGCACGGCGCCGCCAGTCTCGCGTACTTTCCTCCAGACCGGCGACGTTTCCGGTGATACCTACCCCTGTTTCGGCGTAGCCGGGGCGCCTCCGTTACCTCTGAATACCCTGCGCCTCCTCAGGGCCACTGGCGATAAAGAAATCATCAAAGCCGTCGACCTGTACGAGCTTAATCCGGGTGACATTCTCTACACGGAATGCTTCGGCGGGGGCGGGTGGGGCAACCCGCTGGACAGGGACGTCGAAAAGGTCAGGTTCAACGCCATCGAAGGGCTGCTTTCTTTCAAGCGGGCAAAAGAAGTTTATGGCGTCATCCTGACCCAGAAAGACCCGGCGAACCCGGAAACCATCGCGGTGGATTATAAAGCTACCCTGGCATTACGGAAAAGACTGAAGGCGAAAAAGAAACAAACATTATAACCTGTTTAGGGGTTCGTTGACAGTTTGTGATCTAATACCTGACTGGTACTTCTAAATAGAATATCCCGTGAACGCCCTGTTCCCATCCAACATGGTAATTAACAGCGCAGGAGGCCGGAAAAATGGACGCCATCTTCGGTAACAAGCAAATATCCAAAAGAGAGCATGAAATCATCGCTAACCGCGATATTTTCGTTCCCATGCGCGACGGCGTTAAAGTTTGCGTGGATGTTTTCCGTCCCGAGACCAAAGGCAAGTATCCGGCCCTGGTGGCCATGTCTCCCTTCAACAAAGACATCCAGTCCGACCGCATCTGGCCGGCGGCTTCCAGGAGCCGGCGTATCCGGGGCGTCGCCGATGCTTCGGTCGAGGCCGGCCCGACTGATTTCTTCGTGCGGCGGGGTTACGTGTATGTCATCGGGGCGGTACGCGGCACCGGTAAGTCCGGCGGAGCCTACAATCACCTGGGTTCCCGGGAAGCCAAGGATGCTTATGACGTCGTAGAATGGGCAGCCAAGCAGCCCTGGTGCAACGGTAATGTCGGCATGGCCGGCATCGGCTACTTCGCCACCCATCACGCCCAGGTAGCCCTGATGGAGCCTCCCCATTTAAAATGCATCGCCCCTGTGAGCGCCTTCTGGGATATGTATAACTATTACTGGTACCCGGGCGGGCTTCTCGCCAACGGCTTTCTGAGATGGCTTATCTCCCTGGCTAATTTTGATTTGCACCAGGATGAGAAAGTGGCCCTGAAAGAGCTGGGGGAGAAAGGCTACAAAGAGGCCATCGCCCGCGCCCTGGCCGATAAAGACATCGTCGCCGAACCGCAGCTGGTGGATGCCCTGAAAAACCCGGATGTCGTCACCAACGGGACTGTCGTGGATATATTGCTGCATCCCAACTGGGGTGATTACTGGGTGGACCGCGCCATTATGGATTACCGCAAAATCAAGGTCCCGGCTTATGTAGTGGCGGCCGCCCACCGGCCCGCCGCCTTCTACCACTGGCAGGACATGAAGATGCCTAAAAAGCTGCTTAACTGCCCTCCGGCCTATACCGACCGGCCCTTTTACCAGTTCTCCTGGGAACTGCTGCGCTGGTACGACTGCTGGCTGAAAGGCTACGACACAGGCATCATGGATGAGCCGAATGTCCGGCTCTTCATCCAGGGTGCTAACGAGTGGCTTAATGCCGCTGACTTTCCTATCCCCGGCACGAAATTTATTCCATTCAACCTGCACGAGAACCATAGCCTCTGCGAGATAGAGCCGTGGCCGGAAGCCGAATCCGCTTCCTATGATGATAATCCGACTAACCGCGGCAGCCTGAAGTACGCCTCGGCGCCGATGGTGGAAAATACGGAGATGGCCGGACCGATAGTTTTAAATCTTTTCGCCTCCTGCCGCGGCACCGATATGAACTTCGTCATCAACCTGTATGACGCTGACGCCGAAGGGAAAGAGACCTTCCTGACCCAGGGCTATTTAAAGGCTTCTCACCGTGAGCTGGATACCAAAAAGTCCAAGCCGTGGGTGGCCTTCTACACCCATACCAATCCCCGGCCACTGGTACCGGGGCAGGTCTACCCGTTTACCATCAACCTTAACCCCACCGCCGCCCTCATTAAAGCCGGCCACCGCATCGTCCTCAAAATAAGCAGCGCCGATGATGTGCCCGCCGACCTGACCCAGGTAAAGATGAACCACCTGTGCAGCCAGACCCCCAACACCATTACGGTGTACCATAATGCCCGGTATCCCTCCCACCTGCTCCTGCCCATTACTAAAGGGAATATCGTGGGCACCTATGTGTCCGGGGGCGATATCAGCCTGAAGAGCAAAGAGTTTATGCAGCTGAAGTAGCTTACCTGAGAGGATATTGAACCAGAGAAGGGGGCCAAGCCCCCTTCTCTTTTACTTTCCGGTATTTGAGAAATTAAAGCTATTTTTCGTCCGGTTTGACTTCTTCGAATACTACCGGCTTACCGTCAACCAGCGTGACGAAACTGGTGGCGTTAGCCACGTTCATAAAGATGATAGGCTTCTTCACCACTTTAATGTTAATCGGCGCGTGTTTTACCCCTGCCGGAACGTAAACGATGGTGGGTTTATCGAAGGTGTAGATTTCATCGCCCATGTGGAAGTCGACGACGGCCTGAAAGTCCGAAATATCGCTGGCATCAGCCCCGAAGAAATGAAATATTTCGTCAAATTCATGAGTATGCGGGTCAAGCATAGAACGCGGCTTGGTGATGCAGTTCCACCGGAGCCAGTAGTTTTTCATCAGCCCGCCAAAGCCGGTTTTGCTGCCCTGGAAGACAATCCTGAATTTAGTGTCATCGCCTTTGATCAACGGGTTGGAAATAAAGTTCATTTCGTATTTTCTTTTAGCCATGTTAAATCATCCCTCCTTTTCTATTTTTAATAGCTTACCACTTTTATTGAGGAATTACACCTGTGTTCCGTTAGGTAAATACTGATGCCTGTAACGCGTACCTGTGGTATAATGAGGTCATATGTGATAGGCCATATGACCTGTTTTCTGGTACGGTAAAGATGGCTCGCCAGTCAGGCATGCCTGTGGTATAATAAGGTCGGAGTATTTTCCGTTCAATACCGCTAAACTGCGGGGTGTTGTTGTTTCCCGGCTGAAATGACGTACCAGCGAGGTGGAAAAGATGAATAAATTCCAGACCATTATCTATGAAAAGAAAGACAGCGTCGCCAGGATTACGCTGAACCGCCCCGAGGCCCTGAACGCTATTAACCGGACGATGTTCCTGGAGATAGGCCAGGCCCTCGATGACGCCGAGCAGGATAATAACGTGCGCGTCGTGGTGATGAAAGGGGCCGGCCGGGCCTTCTGCGCCGGCGTCGACCTGAAATTCGCCACGGAAGAGCTAAAAACGCTCCAGGACCAGCAGGACCTGTTCCGGCTGGGCAACCAGATGGCCCTCGAAAAGATGGAGGGTTTAAGCAAACCGGTCATCGCCCAGGTGCACGGGCATTGCCTCGCCGGCGGCTTTGAAATGATGATGGCCGCCGACCTGGTCATCGCCGCCGAGGACGCCAAGATCGGCGACCAGCATATCAATGTCGGTCTGTTCGGGGGCGGGGGTTGTGTCTACCGTTTAGCCTTGCTGGTGGGCATGCGCAAAGCCAAGGAAATCGTCCTGACGGGTAAGCGCCTTTCCGGCCAAGAAGCCGCGGCAATCGGCCTGGTGAACCTGGCCGTACCCCTCGATAAACTGGATAGCGCCGTTGCGGAAATGGCCGCCGAGCTCGCCACCAAGAGCCCGGTAGCCCTCAAGCTCTCCAAGTGGTATATCAACCGCGTTTCCATGCTCGATGCCGATACCAGGCTGGAGCTGGCCATAATGTACTCGCTGATTGACAGCACCTCGGAAGATAAAGAAGAAGGCATGAGGGCCTTTCTCGAAAAGAGGAAGCCCGTATTCAAGGGAAGGTAAAGCACGTTCTAGAAAAGGAGTACAATACATGGCAACACAGCCCAATAAAGAACCCGCCGCCACCAAGAAACAAATCCCGGTAGAAGAAGGCCTCTTCTACCAGCCGCAGTCGCCCGAGGAGAAGCCCTACCTTATCGCCAACAGGTGCAAGATATGCGGTTACACCTGTTTCCCCAGGTTAATTATGGACTGCCCGCGCTGCCTGAAGCACGATACCATGGAAACAATCCATATTTCCGGTAAGGGAAAGCTGGACACTTACAGCACCTGCAATGCGGCCCTGCCGGGCTTTCCGGCTCCCACCATTCAGGGTTACGTCTTAATCGGTGGGGCCAGAATCTGGTCCCAGGTTACCGGAACAGATATGTCCGGCGCTGAACTGAAGTCTGGCATGGACGTGGAGCTGGTCATCGATAAACTGCGTGAAGATGCCGGGGGCAATGAAATCATGAGCTATAAATTCAGGCCGGTAAAGGCTGAAAAAAAGGGGAATAAATAAAATGAGAGATGTAGTGATTATCGGCGTCGGCATGACGCGTTTCGGGAAATTTCTGGAGAGAAGCCTCCAGGACCTGGGCAGAGAAGCCACCTGGGCCGCCATCGCTGATGCGAATGTCCAGGCGAAGGATATCCAGATTGCTTACGTAGCCTGCTCCATGGCTTACCAGCTCACCGACCTTAAGGGAATCATCGGCGAGCATGTCCTGGGAGCGGCCGGTTTCTTCGGGATACCGATTATCAACGTGGAGAACGCCTGCAGCAGCGGGTCGACGGCCTTGCGGGGCGCCTGCCTCGAGGTCGCCTCCGGCAACCACGATATCGCCCTGGCGCTGGGGGTGGAAAAACTCTTCTGCAACGATACGGCCAAATCAGCGGCGTCCATGGCCTCCGGCACGCCCTACGCCAAATACGGATTTATGTTCCCCGCCCTATATTCCATGAACCTGAAAAACTGGATGGAAAAGTACCACGTCACGCGGGAGCATTTTGCCAAGGTGACGATGAAGAACTCTTATAACGGCTCTCTCAATCCCCGGGCCCAGTTCCGGAAACCGCTTTCCATGGAAGAAATCCTGAACGCGCGCGTTATCGCCGGGCCGCTGACGCTATACATGTGTTCCACCATGGGCGACGGCGCCGCCGCGGCCATCGTCTGCACCCGGGAAAA
>CAZXYV010000020.1:7580-13665 GCA_964645025.1 uncultured Dehalococcoidaceae bacterium
CCGAAGTGGATTGATGAAGGCGTCACCCAGATAACCGGTAAGCTGGCGGTCAACCCGAGCGGCGGACTGACGGCCAAAGGCCATCCCGTGGCGGCTACCGGCCTGGCGCAGGTCGCCGAGATAGTCTGGCAGTTGCGCGGCGAAGCCGGCCCCAGGCAGGTGAAAAATCCCAAAGTAGGACTGACGGAGAACGCCGGCGGCTGGATTCTGGACGATAATGCGGCCTGTGCCGTGACCATACTTAAGAAATAAATAGCAAAGGGGGTACGGCCTGAAGATGGAGATAAAGAATGTAGGCGTCGTGGGCTGCGGTATCATGGGGGCGGGTATCGCCCAGCTTTGCGCGCAGTCGGGGTACAACGTCACCGTCTCGGAAATCAACGATACTTTGCTGCAAAAGGGGCTGAAATCAATCAACAATGCCCTCGGCCGACTCGTCGAAAAGGGGAAGATGCCGGCGGATAAAAGGGATGCTATTCTTGCGCATATCAAAGGGACTACCAACCTGGCGGACTTCTCCGGGGTCGATATTGTCATCGAAGCGGCGACCGAAGACCTGGCCATCAAGAAGTCAATCTTCGCCCAGCTCGACAAGGCCTGCCCGGCGCAGGCCATCCTGGCCACGAATACCTCGGTACTGTGCGTGGCTGAAATCGCCGGGGCGACCAAGCGCCCGGACAAGGTGCTGGGCATGCATTTCGCCAATCCCGTCCCCGTCACCAGGATACTGGAAATGATTAAAACCATTGCCACCAGCGAAGCTACGCTTGCCGCCGGTAAGAGCTTCGGCGAGTCCATCGGTAAGACGGTAGTCATCACCAAAGACCTCCCGGGTTTCATCTCCAACCGCATTTTCTCCTCCTTCCTGCTGAATGCGGTCCGCCTCGTCCAGGAGGGCATCGCCACGCCGGAGGATATCGACACCGTTTTTAAGCTGGGTGCCGGACACGCTATGGGACCGCTGGAGACGCTCGACTTCGTCGGCATCGATACGGTCTATAACGGCGCCAAGGCGATGTATGAAGAACTACATGACCCACAGTATGCACCCCCGCCGCTGCTGCACCGTATGATGAAGTTAGGCTGGCTCGGGCGTAAGACCGGCAAAGGCTTCTACGAATATAAAACCCCCGGTAGTTAAACAGCTTATTTTGTGATAGTATCGCTTCGTGGTGAAAGGAGACGGCCAATATGAGAACCGATAAGTATATCATCACCCAGACCAAACCTAACGAAGGCCCGGTACTGTTCCTGGCAAAGGCTCACGTGCCCACTAAGGATGTCCGGGAACGCGTGCTGTACCTGGATGACGAGGTTATCAAGGGCGCGTTCTACATGGCCACTACCTGGTTCTGGAAAGCGACCGGCCCCGGCCCGGAAGCCCACGCCCACGATTTCCCGGAGGTGCTGGGGTTCTTCGGCACTAACCCGGAAGATGTCCATGACCTGGGGGGAGAGGTAGAATTGTGGATTGACGGTGAAAAGCACTTGCTCACCAAGACTTTCATGGCTTATATCCCTGCGGGTATGAAACACTGTCCTTTGCAAGTGACCAAGCTTTACCGGCCGATTTTCCACTTCTCTACCGGGCCGAAAAGTATGTATGCCGGAGACAAAAAATAGGCGCCTTCTCACCGGTGCCACTCATCCCTTAGAAAGCTAAGAGTAACGCGTTTTGAAATTTCTCATTTGGAAGCACCCCGTCACCGGCAAAGAAACTACCGCTAATCGCGCGGAGGAGAAACATGACAGGAAAAAATGAAGGTATGCTCTCCCCCTACCGGGTCCTGGACCTGACCGATGAACGGGGGTTTTTCAGCGGGAAGCTGCTGGGCGACCTGGGCGCCGACGTCATCAAAATCGAGAGACCGGAAGGCGACCCCGCCCGGAGGTTCGGCCCATTTTTTCATGATATCCCCGACCCCGAGAAAAGCCTGTACTGGCTGGGACTCAACACCAACAAGAGGGGGATAACGCTCAATATTGAAAGCGCCGAGGGGCAGACCATCTTTAAAAAGCTCTGCCGCACAGCCGATATCGTCATCGAATCTTTCGACCCCGGTTATATGGACAGCCTCGGCCTGGGATACGCGGCGCTACAAAAAATCAATCCGCGCCTTATCATGGCCTCCATCACCGGCTTCGGGCAAAGCGGCCCTTACCGGGACTACAAGGCGCCCTCCATCGTGCTCTGGTCGCTTTCCGGCCAGGGCTATGTCTCCGGCGACGCCGACCGTCCGCCGCTCAGCACCAGCTATCCCATCCCGTATTTTTTCGGTGCCATGCAGGCAGCCATCGGCTCAATGATAGCGCTGTACCACCGCGGCGTGACCGGCCAAGGCCAGTATGTCGATGCCCCTTCCCTGCTCAGCCTGGCCTGGGCGACCGGCTCGGACCCGCAGGGCCTGTGGTTAAACGATAAAACAATCGTGACGCGCTCCGGCCGTTTCTGGCCCCGACCCCAGCCCAAGCCCGATGGGAAAATGGGGTATGTTAATGTCCCCCTCACCTATCCCTGCAAGGACGGCGGGGTTAAGTTCTTCCCCTTCGTGGAAGAGGGCATGCTCCCGAGCACCAACGGCATGACGCAATGGGCCATCGAAGAAGGCTTCGGCAGCGAGGCGGCGAAAAAGGTTGACTGGAGCACCTGGAACTGGCAAACGGCGCCTCAGGAGACCGTCGACGAAATTACCGGCAGCTTCAGCCGGCTTTTCATGAACCATACCAAGGCCGAGCTATGGGAAGAAGCGCAAAAGAGAGGCGTGCAGCTCTACCCCGTCTTCACCGCCGCAGATATGCTCAACTTTCCCCAGCTCTCGATACGGGAATACTGGGAAAAGGTGGAGTACCCCGAACTGGGGACAATTACCTACCCCGGCGCTTTTACCAAGCTCGGAGAGGGCTCGTGCGGGATACGGCGGCGGGCCCCGCGTATCGGCGAGCATAACGAGGAAATCTATATTCGAGAAATGGGGATGTCTAAAAAAGACCTGGCGCTCCTGAAGCAAACGGGAGATATTTAACGCCACATCACGGAGGACAAGATGGCAAGCCGACCTTTTGAAGGTATAAAAATCCTGGATTTTACCTGGACGGCCACCGGCCCGGCCACGCTTAACCCGCTGGCTTTCTACGGGGCAACCATCATCAAGGTAGAATCACGGGGGCGTTACGATGCCCTGAGGAGCCTGGGGCCGTTTAAGGACGGTATCCCCGAGCCGGAACGCAGCTACGCCTTCGCTTACAGCCAGGCCGGTAAGCGCTATAACATTACCCTGAATATGGGCACTCCCAAGGGTATGGAGATAGTCAGGAAGCTGGTGGCCTGGGCGGATATCGTCGCGGACAGCTACTCCACCGGCACGATGGAAAGGTGGGGGCTCGACTACGATGGTGTAAGGAAAATCAAGCCCGATATTATTATGCTGCGTACGTGTATGCACGGGCATACGGGGCCGCTCTCTAAACAGCACGGACAGGGATTCATCCTGACTGCCCTATCGGGGGTTGATTCCCTTATCAGCTGGCCCGACCGCGCTCCTTCCGGCGCCTAC
Source organism: uncultured Dehalococcoidaceae bacterium (assembly GCA_964645025.1). Classification (GTDB taxonomy): domain Bacteria; phylum Chloroflexota; class Dehalococcoidia; order Dehalococcoidales; family RBG-16-60-22; genus Fen-1077. The sequence continues at coordinate 11,135 of CAZXYV010000020.1, forward strand.
GGCCCCTTTACCGATTACGTTGTCCCCCAGCTAAATACCATCAGCCTCATTGCCGCGCTCGATTACCGGCGCCGCACCGGCAAGGGGCAATACATCGACCAGTCCCAGCATGAGGCTACGATGCAAATTATTTCGCCTCTTATTCTCGATTACACCGTCAACCAGCGGGACATCACCGGCTGCGGCAACCGCCTTGCGTACGCGGCGCCCCATGGCATCTACCGCTGTAAGGGCGATGACCGGTGGTGCGCCATCGCCGTCTTCACGGATGAAGAGTGGGCCAGCTTCTGCAAAGTTATCGGGAAACCGTCCCTGGCTAAAGACCCCCGGTTTGCCACCCTGTTAAAGAGGAAGGAAAATGAAGACGCCCTGGACAAGCTGGTGGAGGCCTGGACAGGCCGGCGCTCACCCGAGGATGTGATGCGGCTGATGCAGCAAGGGGGGGTGGCCGCCGGGCTGGTCGCCAACGCCCGTGACATGGCCGAGGACCCCCATCTTAAGCACTACCGCTTTTTTGAAGAGCGCGAGCACCCCGTCCAGAAGAAAATCCCGTTCAGTCACGGCCCGGGCTTCAGGTTGTCCGAGGAGTCCTATGAGATAGGGCGCTCGAACCTCCTCGGCGAGCACAACGACTATGTATTTACCAAGCTGCTCGGAATTTCAGATGAAGAGTTTGCCCGGCTGATAGCCGAAGGCGTGATTTAAACTGAAGGATGAAGGACTGATGAAAACAAGAATAACCGAGCTTTTTGGTATTCAACACCCCATTATCCTCTCCCCGATGGCCTTCGTAGCACGCGCCCCGCTGGTCATCGCTACCTGCCAGGCCGGGGGCCTGGGGCTTTTCGGCCCGCCGGGACTGACCGTAGAGGAGATGCGCCAGCAGATACGCGAGATAAAAGCGCAGGTCGGCGGCAGGCCCTTCGGCGTGAATATCATGCCCGTCATGCCCAAGGTCAGGGAGCTTATCCAGGTGCTCATCGAGGAAGAGGTGCCGGTGTGGACTTCCGGGTTGAGGAACCCGCTTACAACCTTCAACATTAAAAAGCCCAAAAACGTCATTTTTATTCCGGCGGTAGGTAATGTCCGTCAGGCGCTAAGTGTCGAGAAATCGGGGGCGGATGCGGTCATCGTGCAGAGCTGGGAATCCGGGGGCCATGCCAGCCTGATTGCTTCTTCCGTTTTGATTCCCGAGGCCGCCCGGGCGGTAAAAATCCCGGTCGTGGCGGCCGGCGGCTTCTGCGATGGACACGGCCTGGCGGCGGCCCTGGCCCTGGGCGCGGAAGGCATCGCCATGGGCACGAGATTCGCCGTGACGCAGGAGAGCCCGATACCGGACGGGTTGAAAAAGTGCTTTATCGAGGCGAAAGATACCGATGCCGTCTTGAGTGCTGTCTGGGACGGTATGCCGCAGCGGGCGATAAGCAAGATGCGCCACTACCGCGGCTGGTGGACACATCCCTGGGACGCCATTCCCAATCTGATAGCATCCAAAAAAGCCTTTAACGCCAGCTGGAAAGAGATACTGGAAAATTCCCGAATATTAATGCAGATGAAAGTCTCGCCGGCCCAGTTCGCCACGGGCATGGCGCTGTTCCGCCGCGCGCTCGATACGGGCGATATTAAGAAGGCTTTTTCCCCGGCGGGTCAGGTGGTGGGCCTGATTAACGATATCCCTACCTGCCGCGAGCTCATCGAGCGTACCTCCGCCGAGGCGGAGCAGGTGATTAAAACCCTGTACACAAGTAAATTGGGACGATAAAAGCAGGCGGAGGTGGCTAATTTAATCTAAAAGTCCGCCAATCTTACAGTCAATATGACCGGTTCCATCCCCAGTTTCCATATGGTTTTGGTTGTTTCCTATTAACTGACCTCACTCCATTTAGTCCTCACCTCCTTAATCACCCTCTCTTAACCTTTCCCCGCAGAAACGGGGCGTCTAAGAGGGGTTCATCCTGAGGGTTCACCCTGAAGGGTGCAGACCCCTCTTTACTTTTTCCCCCTCTCCAAACAACCTAAATACTGCCGTTATTCTACCTTGAGTTTGGAGAGGGGTCAGGGGTGAGGTAAGCACAGCAACAAAATGTAAATAGTACCCATCCCAATATCTCCTTGACCGCAATAACCCTATTGCCATAATATAAAGTAATACCCGAATTTTTTAAAACGAGGTACGCGTGCGTGAAACATAAAGAAGGCAACTTTAAAGGGCTCAAGGATTTCAACATCTATTACCAGTGCTGGCTGCCGGACAAAAAGGCCAAGGCGGTTTTATTGATCGCGCACGGCTTTGCCGAGCACAGCGGACGCTACGGTAACGTGGTCAACCACTTCGTCCCCAAAGGCTATGCCGTCTACGCCCTCGACCATCGGGGACACGGCCGTTCGGACGGCGAACGCGTCCACGTCGATGATTTTAACGAATATATTAAAGACCTCAAAACTTTTTTTAACATCGTGCGTCAAGAAAATCCCAGGGACAAGATATTCCTCATCGGCCACAGCATGGGTTCCGTCATCAGCCTGCTCTA
>CAZXYV010000021.1:0-13597 GCA_964645025.1 uncultured Dehalococcoidaceae bacterium
TCCACTGAGGTCACCACCTGTGGCGAGAAACGGTGGCGAGCCACGAAGTGAAGGGCGCCAGCCCCTCTCAAAAAACCTCCCCCTTCCTTTGGCAAGGGGAACAGATAATCCGAGCAGTTTTTTCTTTATCTGTTTTATCCAGTATCTGTGTTGGTATCGCCCCCAACAAGGATATAAGCTAAGAACGTATGTCACATTTCAAGCTATTGTGACCCGACATTCTACTGTAAAGTGATACAGGATGAAATCATCACGCGTACGGAACACCAGACGGCATGAAGCAGGTGACCCGTAGTGGCTACCGACCTGGACATCATCCCTAGCAATGTAGATGGAACGCTATCAATAAACGCTCTTACTATATAAAAAGAACCCAGATAACTCATTTATTTTGCATTGGGTTGTTTTATACTTGTCAGTGGATAGCGGCTATCATTCAGCGGCAGGTTCCGTACTAATTGACAAAGGCGCTGGGAAATAGTATACTTCTCTCCTAATAACGGATTCCAAATTCCATATTTATGAACTCAGTACCTGGCCGGAATGGCGAGTAAATTTTAGAAAGGCACTGAAAATACGGGAAAAGACGAGTAATTCGAGTGATATACTCGTGAAGCCCCGGTTTTTTAGCTAATTACCTGCAATGATAGAATAAAAAATCAAACATACCAGGATACTTGACCCGATATCAAGTTTTCCCGTGATGTAAAAAACAGGGGGCTTTGCCGGAAGTCCATTATCACTATCAATCCCGCGCATTATCCCCTTTGATATAGATAACATCATGCGAGGAGGCAAAGGATGAAAAGGTTATACAGCATACTGGTAATCCTGGTCTTATGTATCATGACGATTGCGGGTTGCACTCAAGCCACTACGGCACCGGCAACTTCCTCTCCAGCTAAAACCATACCGGTTCCTCCCCCGACGACTGCCGAGAAACCCGCTGTACCGGCAGCCGCTACATATCAAATACCCGATAAATACGCACCGAAACCAGAGAAGTACGGGGGTATTTTGAAGCTGGGCGCCCTGGCAATACCATCGAGCTTCGGCGTTCCCTGGCTTGTCCGTCAGGGAGACCGTGTTTCTGCTATCATGGCCCTGGAGTGGTTAATACGCAGGGGTGAACAACCCGGTTCACTCGAACCTCGCCTGGCTACAAGCTGGGACCTGGCTCCCGATAATTCGTCTTACACCTTTCACCTGAGGAAAGATGTTAAGTTCCATGACGGCACGGACTTCAACGCCACGGCGGTCAAATTCAACTTTGATAAGTGCATCGAGACCAAGCGGCCGCAATTTAAAGATGTCAAGTCAATCGATGTTATTGATGACTATACCGTTCGTGTCAACATCTCGAATTGGAATAGCATGTTTATACTCAACTTCGGCAGCGATAGTGACCCGGCTTTGATAATGTCTCCGGCATCTTATCAAAAGAATGGCGAACAGTGGGCATTGACTCATCCGATAGGAACGGGCCCGTATAAGTTCAAGGATTACAAAGATAAAACCTACCTTAAATGGGAAAGAAATGAGAACTACTGGGAGAAGGGCGTGCCTTATCTCGACGGCATGGAAACCGTCGCCATCCCGGACTATCTGACAATGGTAGCCTCCCTGAAGTCAGGAGAAATACAGGGCGCCGGTATAGATTTTATCACTGCCAAACAGCTCCAGTCGGACACTAATTATAGAACCTGGGTTAGTTTTAATAATCTGGGTGTCGCGCTGACAATGAACGAAAAGGACCCTGCTTCTATCTGGTATAACAAGAAAATGAGGCAGGCACTCGAATACGCCATTGACAAAGAAAAGATATGCAAATCTCTGGGGGCTGGTTTCTACGAACCGGTCTATGAGGTTATCAGGGGTATTCACGGGGCGGGCAAGCCGGATACCGTGCCCCGGAAGTATGACCCTGTCAAGGCAAAACAGTTGATGGTAGAAGCGGGGTTTCCGGAAGGGGTCAAAACAACACTGAATTACTCCTCCACCTACGGCGCCAAAGACTTTCTTGTCGCAATGCAGGCGAACCTGGCTGACGTGGGCATAAAGATGGATTTAGTGCCCATGGATGCGGCCACCTATAACCAGCTGGGTACCCAACCTCCTAAAGGTAATGACATGCGGCTGGAGACGGTCCGGGGTGACCCGCTTTATCCGCTGGTCAGAGTGATAGAAGACCTCTCAGAAAATACCATGTATTTCCCGGGCGCCATAAGGCCGGCGGGATTTCAGCAACTGTTGACAGACGCGATGAAACTGAAAGACCCTGCCCAGATAATTGCCGCTTGTGAGAAGATGGAAAAACTGGCCTACGAGGATGTCATGATACTATCGCTCTGGACAAACCCCATGCTGAGCGTTATGAGTGTCAAGGTCCAAGATGCCGACTCCGTGTACGGCCAGGTTCCGTATGCCTGGTACATGTATACGTGGTTTAAGAAATAATCTGCTTATTCATCGTCTCGTAATGTGGAGATGTGGGGTGAACGTAACGTTTATTTCACATCTCCACATGGTGTTGGTCTACGCCTGGTTCTGACTCGTTATTTACAGGAGCAGCTGATATTTGTCAACGTATATTATTCGCCGGTTGATGCTAGCGATAGCCGTTCTAATCGTTGTAACCCTGGTAGTATTTTTCTTGATGCGTTTACTTCCGGGAGACCCGGTGCTGCTGTACATCAGCCAGGACCAATTCACCAGTATTACCCCTGAAGAACTGGCAGCCGTCAGACACCAATTTGGAGTTGACAGACCCATCATGGTCCAGTATTTTAACTGGGTCTCCGGCCTCCTGCACGGTGACCTGGGGAAATCTATTTTTTCGAGCGCTACAGTAACCCAGCAGATCAGCAGCGCTTTACCTATCACCTTTCACCTGGGCGTCTTAGCCTGGATTATCAGTCATCTTATCGCCGTACCGGTGGGGATGGTCTGTGCCGCCAGGCGCGGGACGTGGATTGATACATTTCTCACTGTCATGGCCAATATCGGCATAACGGCACCGTCGTTCTGGGTAGGTATTTTACTGATTTACCTGTTTGGTCTATATCTGGGGTGGCTCCCCATCCATGGTTACACCTCTCCGCTGGACGATTTCTGGTTAAGCACCCGGCAGGTGATAATGCCGGTCTTCTGCTTATGCTTTACTCCTTTGTCAGGATGCGTACGCCAGACCCGGTCGGCGATGCTGGAGGTCCTCCGGCAGGACTATATCCGGACAGCCTGGTCCAAGGGATTGAGAGAGCGAGCCGTAATCATTAAACATGCCCTGAAGAACGGTATCATCCCGGTGGTTACCCTGGCCGGTATGTCTATTCCCATGATTCTGGGTGGCCAGGTGCTCATGGAAACTGTGTTTGGTATTCCGGGTATGGGCAGGCTGGCCGTGAATGCGCTTTTCAGCCGTGACTATGCCATTACCCAGGGGGTAATCCTGATAATGGCTACCATGGTATTGGTAACCAACCTTATCGTAGATATTTCCTACGGCTGGCTGGACCCCAGAGTACGTTATAATTAGTAGCGAGTAGTACGGTGGGAAAAATAAGAGAAAAGCGCCTGGATTTGGCAGAGACGGCAACTCGCACTAATGAGTTTGCCCGCTTCAGGAGAGTATTTTTAAGTCGGCCGGTAGTCGTCTTCGGGATGGTGGTGATATTCCTGATAATAATTGCAGCCATTTTCGCCCCCTTTATAGCGCCATACAATCCCTACAAACAGGACCTGGATCATACTCTGGCCAGCCCCAACGCGCAACACCTGCTGGGCACCGATACGGTGGGCAGAGATACCCTGAGCCGCATTATTTATGGCACACGGACCTCGCTAATAGTCGGGGGGGTGGCCATCGGTATTGCCGCCGGTATCGGTATGGCGCTGGGTTTGGCGGCCGGATACCTTGGCGGCATAATCCAACAGATTATCATGAGGATTATAGATGCTCTCATGACCTTTCCCATGATACTGTTCGCACTCACCATTGCGGCTATATTAGGCAGCGGTCTTCTCAATATCGTCTTGGCGCTGGGTATCGCCCTCATATCTCCCTACGCCCGTTTAATGTGTGGGCAGGCTCTCACCGTCAAGCAGAACGACTACGTGGCTGCGGCACGGGCTAGCGGTGCCAGCTCGCTGCGGATTATGGTGCGGCATGTCTTTCCCAACTGCTTTCCGCCGCTGATAGTGCTCATGACGATGCAGCTGGGGACTACCATTCTGGCTGAAGCCGGCCTGAGCTTTCTCGGCGTTGGTATCAACCCGCCGGGAGCGGCCTGGGGTGCCATGGTGAACGAGGGCTACCGCTACCTGTTAATGACTCCGATATTATCTTTCGCGCCGGGTCTGGCCATTATGCTGGTCGTGTTTGCTTTCAGCATGGTAGGAGACGGCTTGAGAGATGCTCTGGACCCCAGGCTGAGAGGCACGCTTTAGCCGTATTTTTTTATTAGATAAGAAAAAGGAAGCAATCGGAGATAATAAGGAGGTGCCATGATGAAAAAGGGGTCATCAATGAAAACGATTACCGAACCCTCCAGAAAAACCAGAGTCTGCCAGGAGGTTGATGTAGTGGTGGTAGGCGGGGGTCCCGGGGGAGTGGGAGCGGCTATCGCCGCGGCGCGGGCAGGTGCCAGCACGGTCCTTATCGAGAGGTACGGGCACCTCGGGGGTATGGCCAGCGGCGGACTGGTCAATATTATTCCCAACCTGAGTGACATCTACGGCCGGCAACACATCGCCGGACTTTGCCAGGAATTGATAGACCGGATGCATGGCCGGGATGCCACCTCCACTACCAGGAAGGAAGACTGGGGTGGCGGGGATAAAAAGCTGGTGGATATGTACCATAAATCCGGTTTAAACCGTTTCTACGTGCGCAACAATACCAAGATAGGCAAAGAGATAGTGCTGTACACCGTCCTGGTTGACCCCGAGGTACTCAAGGACGAGCTTAACCGCATGGTGGAAGAAGCCGGGGTTAAGTTGTACCTCCACTCGTGGGGTACTCAGGCTATTATGGACGGGAACCAGGTGAAAGGTGTTATTTTTGAGAGCAAGTCCGGCCGGCAGGCGGTGCTGGGCAAGGTGGTGATTGATTCTACGGGAGATGGTGATATCTTTGTCTCGGCAGGAGCGGAGTATGTCAGCAAAATAGACCCCAAACGCCGGTGCTCCCATCTGGCCTTCGCCTTCTGGATAGCCAATGTTGATAACAAAAGGGAGGATGAGTTCAAGGCCACTCAGCCCCAGAAATATGCTGAGCTCATGGAGGAACTGGCGAAACAGGGCGGGTTCAACCGTCATTTCCGGGGCTTGCTGAAAAACCAGGAGAGCGTCATCTGGTTCCACCCGCACATCGAATGCACCAGCCAGACAGACGTGGAAGAGTTGACCCGGGTAGACGTGACCAGCCGGAAAAGAGCGCTGCTTACCTGGGAGTTTTTAAAGAAATATGTCCCCGGCTATGAGAAGTGCTTTATCATGCTCACGTCTCCCCAGCTGGGCACCACCGGCGGTAAGCGTATCATCGGCGAGTACATGCTCACGGAAAAGGACATGAACTCGGACGAGCCTTTTGAAGACACGATAGCGACCTTCGCCTCAAACGACCGCGGTGAGATGTCAATTAAGCATCCCCGGATGTATATCCCTTATCGTTCCCTGGTACCGCGCCAGGTGGAGGGACTGCTGGTTGCCTGCCGCGGTTTTTCCTCTGATGATGATGTCAATGACCATTTTAACCTTATCCCGCACTGTATCTGTTTCGGGCAGGCGGCGGGTACGGCGGCGGCGATGTCGATCAATGCCGGTGTCAGCCCCAGGAAAGTTGATTACCGGGCCCTTTGCGATAGCCTGGCCAAACAGGGCGTTATTTTACCGGCCGCAGCCGGAGTCCGTAAATAAATTCAGATATTCAATAATTTCATTGAGAGTCTGAATTAGAGAGTGCTTAACCATATCACCCTGTGTCCGGATAGCATCGGGGCAGCGGAGCTGGATAGCGTGCAATCTGAAACCGCTATTTAAACCATCTTCCATGTGGCGGCTTCCTGTGTAGAGTGTGATATCTGTATTATTAATGAGCCTTTTAAAGGCTCATCTTTTTCCCTGGTGGAGATAGGGTGACAATAGGCAGAACTTTTAAATTAGTTTTCAGTCTGACAATTTAAGTTCGTAGATATTTTCTTTTAACCAGATGATTGTTGGCATATTCGTTGGCAGTGCTGTTGTCATCTTCCAGACAATTGACCGCTAATGCCCGTTTCTGTTTTAATAGGCTCAGAATATTTCGGTGAGATGGAATTCGACTCTTTTACGAGGGATGAATTCTGAGTGATGATATAGCTGTTTTAGGGAGAAAGGTCAATCCCGTCGTGTTGGAAAGGACCAGTTTATGAGATCAATAAAGGTATCTAAGCCCGGTGACTATAGCGGTTACTCGGAGAAGATATACTCTGAAGTTATCCGCACTTCTCGTTATCTTTATATCAGGGGTAATAATTTAGCGATAGATATCTATCGACCGGCCAAGAATGGTATCGTAGTTGAAGAACCGTACCCTGCTATCTTGCAGAACAAACGTTACCAACGAAGAGGGATATGGACCGACTTCGCCTTGATTAATGACTGGGTCAAACACGGTTATATAGTCGCGGTACTTGATCCGAGAGGTGCTGGTGCTTCTTTTGGTTACCGGCTTGGGGACTGGAGCTGGGAGGAAGCCCTCGATGCGCGGGAAGTGATTGAATGGCTGGCATCGCGACCTTATTGCAGCGGAAAGGTTGGTATGTGGGGTTTTTCTTACATGGCCAATATCCAGTATCTTATTGCGGCTACCAGACCTCCGCATTTAAAAGCAATTATCCTCGATAAAGATGATGTTGATCAATTCTTCCGCTGTCCTAACGGCGTAGTCTGGACGCCGCCGGATGCACCTTCGGTAATACAAAAACCACTGGATATGGCCGGCCTGAAAGCGCAACCGCCCCAAAATGTGGATGAAGATCCAAATGGGAATATGCTGGCCGCAGCGGTAAAGGAACACGAAGCTAATGTCTATTCAGACCAGATTTGGAGTCCCGGCAACACCTTCCGAAACCAGTACAAGTCCGAGATTAAAAACATGAACTTTATCTCGCAAAGCGCCATTACTTATGCCGATGATATTAAAGCTTCAGGTATTGCTATTTACAATGTTGCCGGCTGGCACGACGCAGGAATTGCACACGCAATGGCTGCTTTGAAGCTGTGGGGAAGCAAAGTAATCATCGGCCCGTGGGCACATCGTGACCCCATGGATGATATGGTAAAAATAGAGCACTTAAGATGGTTCGACTATCACCTCAAGGGTATACAAAACGGGATTGTCCGGGAACCACCGGTATACTATTTCACATTTAATATGCCGACAGGTAAAGAATGGCAATTCGCATCTAATATGCCTTTGCCCGGCCAGCAGATGATAAAATATTATTTCGGCAGAGGACCAACTGGGACATCAGCTTCGGCCAATGACGGTAGTTTGAGCGGGTTTCTTCCCATTGCGTCTAGTATGAAGGATGACTATGCGGTGGACTATTCGATTAAGGCCTTCGAGGAAGGGGGGGTAGATAAATTCCGGGAGAATGAGCGAAGGTGGAACGGGGATATGGAAAAGAGTACAGATGCTAAGGGGTTGACTTACACTTCGGTGGCGCTTGAGGCCAGCCAGCGCGTAACGGGGATTCCCGTGGTACACCTGTGGGTATCTTCCACCCATACTGATGGTTATTTCTTCGCTTTTCTGGAAGAAGTCGATGGAAAAACCAATTTATCTCGTTACGTCACCAGCGGCATGATCAAAGCCTCTTGCAGGGCTGTTTCGATCCAGTACCCATGGACCGATCTGGGAATACCCTACCATCGGTGCTACGATATTGATTCCCAGCCGCTGGTGCCGGGGAAGCCAGTAGAGCTGGCCTTTGACTTTTACCCAATATCATATGTTTTCCGCCTGGGAAACTGCTTTAGAGTCACCATTGTCTGCTCGTTACAGAGTAACTATGCCGGTATGATGGAGGATCCCCCTCCCCGAATGAGCATCCATTGTGACCCAGCTCATTTATCTTACATTGAACTACCTGTGAGCCCGGCGATTGCCAGGAGGAGAACACCGAAGACAGAAATTTAGTAGGAAGGAGTGGATTTTAGCCTTTACCACATCTTGCCTTAAAGTGGTCAGAAAAAGATGTGCTCCGCAGTATATTATCCACGAGCTGAAACAATCTGAAGCGTTTTAACTTTGAAAAAATTATGCAGCGAATCAACGATATATCGTGTTTCAGGTTTAGTTCGACCCTCCCCCGTCTCCACCAGAAACAAAGGTGAGCCTTCAAGGGGCTCATTGATAATACGGATATCAGACCCTTCACGAGAAGCCGCCACCTGGAAGACAGGTTTGAAAGGCGGCTTCAGGTTTATGGCCACAATCGACTTAGTCTTTTTGGCATCCGCGCAGACAGCATTTAGCAGGTTGAAGCCAGGATCTAGGAAAGCCGCTAATGGTGATAGCCTTTTCTTTTTATGCTAATGGTATTACCTGATAACCTCGAACTCACCCTCCAGCCGGATATCCGCCGAAGAGCAACCTATCATTACCTTAAAAACGCCCGGCTCTACTTTGTGCTCCATTTTTTTATCGTAAAAGGCAAGGTCATCAGCCGGGAGACGGAAGATTGTGGTCTTCTTCTCGCCGGATTCCAGATAGATACGCTCGAAGGCTTTCATCTCTTTGACCGGCCTGGTGACGCTGGCGATGACATCGTTGATATAAAGCTGCACCACTTCTTCGCCGGCCCGCTTCCCCGTGTTCGTAACGTCCACTTCTATAGTGACCGTGCCGTCGGATGGAATTCTGGTCGGTTTTATCGATAGGCCGCTGAACTCGAAGGTGGTATAGCTGAGGCCATAACCGAATTCAAAAAGCGGGTCGGCGCTGCCGTCTACATAGTCTTTCCAGACAGAGGACTTCCCGCCGGACGGTTTGCGGTAATAATAAACGGGGAGCTGACCTTCGTTCCGCGGGAAAGATACGGGCAGCTTGCCGCCGGGGTTGTAGTCCCCGAAAAGCACTTCCGCCACGGCCCGCCCGCCTTCTTCGCCGGGCAGCCATGCGGCAATGATGGACGGTATTTTTTCCGCGAGCCATTTCAGAGCATAAGGCCGCCCGTTGGTGAGCACCAGCACCACGGGAGTACCGGTTTCATACACGGCCTGTACTAACTCTGCCTGGACGCCGGGCGGGCCGAGCACGGAGCGGTCTCTCATCTCTCCTGAAGTGGCATCCGGCATTAACCCGGAGATATCCCCGACCACCACCACGGCGATATCAGCAGAATGCGCTGCTTTCACCGCTTCGGCGAAGCCGTCTCTGGATTCTTCTTTGACCCCGCAGCCCCTGGCATATAAGACCCTCGTGTTTTTATCGACTGCTGTTTTAATCCCCTCCAGAATGGTCACCACTTCAGGAGACTCGATTTCATCTTTATTTTTATCCTTATCTTTCCAGATAAGCTGTGCGTTGCCGGTCTTTTTATCAGTTTTAATTTCATAACCGGAATGAGCGGGGTAGGTGTAGTCTCCCAGGAGGTTCCGCTGGCTGGCCGCGCTCGGGCCGATGACGGCAATAGAGCGGAGATTCTTTTTCAGCGGCAGCAGACCGCCGGCATTTTTAAGGAGAACAATAGACTTGCGCGCGGCTTCCAGGGCAAGTTGACGGTCTTCAGGCGTATCAATTGTCCTGCCGGCAAATTCCGGATTGACGTAAGTATTTTCGAAAAGTCCCAGCCGGAATTTAAAAAACAAGACGCGGGTGACCGCCCGGTCCACCAGCGCTAATGGCACCGCCCCGCTTCTTACCGCTTTCAAGAGCGGCACGCCATAACAGTCGGTGCCGGGTAATTCAACGTCTATCCCCGCCCGGAGAGACAATGCGGCGGCGTCCCCTTTACCCGCCGCTATCCGGTGTGTGGTCTCCAGTTGAGCGATGGCGAAATAATCGGAAACAACCACGCCGTTAAACCCCCATTCGCGGCGTAAAACATAAGTAAGCAGTTCCTCGGAGGCTCCGCAGGGTATGCCGTCGATTTCATGATAGGCGTTCATCACGGAAAGCACACCCCCCGCCTTGACCGCCTGTTCGAAAGGATAAAGATAGACTTCCCTGAACAAGCGCGGCGGGATATGGGAAGGAGCACAGTTCAGTCCGCTTTCCGGCAGACCGTGACCGGCAAAATGCTTTGCCGTCGCCGCTATGCCCTGCTTGATATCGTCACCTTGCAAGCCTTTGACATAGGCTACCCCCATCAGGGCAACCAGGCAAGGGTCTTCCCCGAAGGTCTCCTCAACCCTTCCCCAGCGCGGGTCCCGGGCGACATCCAGCACCGGCGCCAAACCTTGGTGCATCCCGGCAGCCCTCATTTGCCGGCGGATTGTCCCGGTAATCCGGCCGATCAAATCCGGCTCCCAGGTACTCGCCAGGCCGATGTTCTGCGGGAAAATAGTCGCTCCCCTGGCCCGGAAACCGTTGAGGCATTCCTCGTGGACGATGGCCGGTATGCCCAGCCGGGTGTTCTCCCGCAGATATTTCTGGATATCGTTAACGAGGGCGGCGACTTCCCGCAGCGGCAGAGCGGAAGACATGGCAGGGGCGCTGATATGGCCGATACCGTACTTCAATATCTTCTCGGCTTTAGCGGGGGCGAATCTGCCTTTCTCCAGTAGCGGTGCAGCGTATACGCTGCCCATTTGCGCGACCTTTTCTTCAAGAGTCATTTGAGATAATAGCGCTCTAACTTTCTTCCTGATTGTTGCGGGGCTGTTTTGAGACATATTTATCTTTCTCCCTCATTTCTTTTTCCGGCCGGAGCGGACCAGCCGGACAGATCCATTATATTATATTAGCGAATATTCCCGGGGCTGTCGATTCTTCCCTTCATTTGTTGCCAGCCTGGATTCAGGATTTATATCGGGCGTATTTCCTGCAGGGCGCTTTTAACTTTCTTTTTTCATCAGCCGCCAGGTCTTCCGAAGGTAACTACGCCGGGTGGTGCGCGCCTCCTTTTAATCCGGAATAATCGAATAACTTCTCCTTGCTTTTGTCCGGACGCTCCTATCTCTATGACCGGATTATCCCTATTATAGATATCTATTATTTCCCTGTGGTACAATACTTTTACATTCAATGGGCATGGACAAGAATACAGAATTTGTAGTTTTAATTCTCCTGTCTGATAAATAAAGGGATGGGATTAAAGGATGAGACTCATACAGTTTATAATTTCGGATATGGGCCGGCGCGTTGGTTTGATAGAAGAAGACTCAGTTTTTGATCTAAGCAGTTTCAACACGGATTGGAATAGCATATACAGGATATTTCTTGAAGCGCTGCAAGCCGGTAAGAATCTGGAAGAATATATTTATAATTCTGATTTTCGGAAGAATCCGGTAACTCTCGGTTACAGCGAATTGTTAACCCATCGTCCCGGGGAAAAAATGTGGATACTCCAGCCGTTGGATCATCCTGACCCCGCACATTGTATGGTACATGGAACCGGACTGACCCATCTCGGAAGCGCATCGCAGCGTAATACGATGCATAAGATGGCTGTTCATCGTTCGAACGGTGGGGTGACTGATGAATTAAAGCAGAAAACGGATTCACAGAAAATGTTTGAGATGGGTTTGGAAGGTGGGAAACCGGAATCCGGCAAGAGAGGGATTCAACCCGAGTGGTTCTATAAAGGCACTGGATCAATGCTCAGAGGCTATAACGATTTTCTGGACATACCGTCATTCTCTGAGGACTGCGGTGAGGAGCCTGAGATCGTAGGATGTTATATCGTCGGTAATGATCGAGTGCCCTATCGTCTTGGTTTTACCGTCGGTAATGAATGGTCGGATCATATTACAGAACGGGGTAATTATCTATGGCTTGCGGCATCAAAGTTGCGAACATGCTCTATCGGACCTGAGTTGATTACAAACCAGTCTTTCAAGGATATAAGGGGCTGCTGCTGGATTCATCGTGGGAGTACCGTAATATACAATTCAGGGGAGCTTTTAACAGGCGAGGATAATATGAGCCATTCGCTGGCAAACCTCGAAGATCATCATTTCAAGTTCCCTCAATTTCGGGCTCCGGGCGATGTTCATATTCACTATTTCGGCACAATGAAGCTATCGTCCGGAAGCAGAAGCGCCTTTCAAAATGATGATAAAATTCAAATACATTTTGAAGGTATGGGCAGTGACCTGATGAATTATGTAAGACGTATTCCCTTTGATTCAATTCCCGTTACTGTTCAGAAAGGCTGAATGGTATTTGATCTGCCGCCAACGCTGATTTTACTTGTAACTCGTCGCCATTGTTAAAATAGCTTCAGGAGCTGGCAGTTGATTTCCGGGAGCGCTAGGCCCGGGCCGCTAAGGAGGATTTTATCATATGAAAATCACCGGTTACCGCACGTATGTTGTAAGTACGCCATGGAGAAATTTGACGTATCTGATATTGGATACCGATGAGGATATTTCCGGCATTGGCGAAGCGCGAGTTCTCGGAAGGACCAATTCCGTTCTGGAGCTGCTGAGAGAGACGAGGCATCACTTTATCGGCCATGATGCTTTTGACATAGAGGGTTTATATCAAAAATTCACTTTATTAGATTTTGATAAAGCGGGCAGCGTAGCTATCACCGCTTTTTCTTTGCTGGAAATTGCCTGCTGGGATTGTATAGGGAAAAGGGCGGGGTTGCCGGTTTATAAGCTTTTAGGTGGCAAGGTATTGACCGGCGATAAGCCGATTCAACAAATACCGGCATATGCCAATGGCTGGTACAAGGTTGAAAGGACTCCGGATGCCTTTGCTGAGGCTGCCAGGAAAGTCGTCAGGAAGGGATACACCGGACTTAAATTTGATCCATTCGGTGCGGGCAACTTGGAGCTAAGCCGGAAAGAATATCACAGGTCGATTGAAATAATCGAAGCCGTACACAGCGTGCTTCCGCAAGGCGTCCAGATGTTTATCGAAATGCACGGTCGTTTTGCCCCGCATCAGGCTATAGAAATTGCTAAAGATATTGAACAACTGAAACCGGGATGGATCGAAGAACCCTGCAGGCCCGATGATCTTGGTGCTTTGGCTGAAGTCAAGGCGCATACTACCATCCCGATAGCCGCGGGCGAGCGTTTGTATACGCGAGCGGATTATCGGGAGTTATTTGAACGTCGCTGTGTAGACATTATCCAGGTGGATCCTACTAACTTTGGTGTGCTTGAAGCAAAGAAAGTCGCTGCTAATGCTGAAACATATTCGATGATGGTCGCGCCTCATAATGTGGGTGGAATTATTTCAACCATGGTCGGCATTCATCTTATGGCAGGGCTGAGAAACGGTAAAGTCCTGGAGCATTTCAATGACTTTGTTGACGCTGAAGTCAAGAAAATAGGTTCACCGTATCCCGGTCTTAGCGGAGGTTGCTTCCTGGTGCCCGATGCTCCCGGTTGGGGAGTTGAGCTGGACATGGAGTTCTTTGAAAAACACCCCCCT
>CAZXYV010000022.1:0-4595 GCA_964645025.1 uncultured Dehalococcoidaceae bacterium
ACTCGTGGCCTCTAGCTAGACCGATTCCTTGACCACCCTCCGGCCAATTTTTCCATACCGGAAGGTCCAGAATATCACATACTCCACAAGCCATGACTTTTAGTACCACACCCTCAGGATTGGCATGGGGAAATTCAATATCTTTAAGCCTGATATCACCCGGGCCATAGTAAATAGCCGCCTTCATCTTGTCCACGTCTAATCTGGCCTCCTTTGAATTTAGTTTTTATTTTAAATGTGCGTCCCAGTCATTCCACAGTTAAAATGGAATATCGGTCTGGTTATCTTCGTTTGTTTGAAAGGGCCATGTTCAAGCCCTGCCGGAAGATAGATAAGACAGCTTTTGTCAACGATATGTTTTTCTCCTTCCAGCGTAAACTCGGCTTCTCCGCATAAATCATGGGGATCGTCCGGGTTGGTCCCGATCAGGGCAAGTACTTCATCATAGGGGTGAGAGTGAGGTTTGGAGGCACCTGCGTCGGGACTTCTATTCATCATAGCCGGCCAAAACCAGCCTGCTGACGTATAGAAGGCACCCTTAAGAACATCGTCCCCCATGTATAAAATATGGGTCTCCTCTTCCCCAGGTATATAAGTAGCGGACCATGCCTGTTTTTTTTGTGTAGGTTTATAATTGGTGATAATATATTTGCTATATTTGGTTCCATCCATATTTTCAATCTCCTTCAATTTTTACCCATTTACAATGTCTTAAAGTTTCGTTTAATAATGTGTACCGCTTTTCCTGCACTCGAAGTGAATTATTGGTCTATCTATCCTGGTTTCGCTGAACGGCCCATGCTCCAGTCCAGCGGGGATATAGATGAGGGCGCTTTTATTGACAATATGTTTTTCTCCACCCAGGATGATTTCGGACTCACCACATAAATCATAAGGGTCATCCGGGTTTGTCCCAATAAGCCCTAATACTTCATCATAAGGATGAACATGAGGCTTGGTTGACCGTTCCGAGATTTCAGTTTCGATCATTGCCGGCCAAAACCAGACGGCCTCTGCGAACAATTTAGCCCCTGTTATGACATCTTCATCTAAACGTAATATTTTAGTTCTATCCTGAGGGCTGTAGGTAGGTGACCAGTCATGCCTTTGTTCAGGATTTACGCAACGAGTGATAATATATTTACTATACTTAGTAGCCATTGATCTCGCTCCTGACCTAAATAGTAATCTTATTCCGTTTAAGTATGTCTTCCACTCAATCCACATTCAAATTGAAATATAGGCCGGGCCATCTTGACTTCTCGGAATGGACCGTGTTCAAATCCGGCAGGAAGATAAATAAGGCAGCTATTAGTCACCATGTTTTTTTCTCCGTTCAAAGTCATCTCACATTCGCCACTTAGATCATAAAGATCATCGGGATTAGTCCCTACCATTCCTATTATTTCATCATAAGTATGAGAATGAGGCTTGGATGAACGTTCCAAGGATTCATTTTCTACCATTGCCGGCCAAAACCAGGAGCACTCAACGAACATTTTAGCCCCTTTTACGATATCTTCATCTAAACGTAGCAATTTAGTCTTATCCTGAGGTCGATATGTGGGTGCCCAGGCATTTTTGTAAATGCGTTCTTTATAGTCGGTAATGATGTATTTTCCGTATTTGGTTTCTGCCATTTTGAGTCCTCCTTAAAACTTTTTTTGAAATCTTATTATTTACGGGCTTTAAGTTTTCTCCTTAGCTCATCGGTGTCCGGCTTTGACTAGCGATAATTCCCCAACATCATTAAAGCACAATTAAATCATTTTCTCTTGTAAATTGGCTTTCGTCCTTCGAAGAGTGCTCTTACCGATTCTTTGACATCTTCACTTTGACGAGCGATAGCTGATATTGCCCTTAGCTCAGCTTTTTGCTTTTCGTTAGGAGTTTGTTGATATCTTGAAAGCTTCGTAATTACCTCTTTGGTACCGCTGACGGCGAGGGGTGGTAGCTCGGCAATATTTTTTGCCAGTGCCTCGGTCGCTGAGATAAGTTCCTTAGCAGGAACTACATAGTTGACCAGACCCATTTCCAGTGCTCTTTTAGCGCTAACCGGGCTGGCGGTCAAGAAAAGCTCTTTGGTATATCCCATTCCTACCAGATTAATAAAGCGCTGGAGGCCTTCAAACAGGTAAGTAGTACCAACCCTGACCGGATGCATACTTAATCTGGAGGTATCAGTGGCAATTCTGAGGTCACAGCAAACTGTCAGATCGCACGCGGCTGCAAAGGCGTCCCCGGAAATCATGGCGATTACCGGACAACGGCAGTCCGTAATACTGTCCATCATGTTCCTGATAGCAGGGTCATATTTAGATATATCAGAAGGAAGGTCTCCAGGGTCTTTACCTTTTTTCACCTCGCCGGAAAGGTCAATCCCGGTGGAAAAGACCTTGTTTCCGGCTCCCCTGAGGATAACTACTCTAGTATCCGGATCCATATTTACTGATTTCATTTCCTCGGTAAGGCGCTGCATCAACTCGATATTCAAGCCATTCTGACTTTCAGGGCGATTTAAAGTCAAGGTACAAATGTAATCTTTCTTTTTCACGAGCAATATGTCTTTCATTTATCCTTCACTAAATATTTATTTTTGATTCTATGCTATTTTTACCACGCCCTCGGCCACCCGGGGAAACATGGTCATTACCTGCGGGTCGTGCCCGGGAATTATTGATTGTTTTGGTAAACGCATATTCTCGATCTTCTGTATATTGGTCAGCCACTCTACCAGGCTAGTAAGCACTCCGACGGGTATTAGTTCCTCCAGATTCCGGTATGTATCGAGGAAGTCAGAGCTACAGAGTACGCTACCTCGGGCTGTCTGGACTACGACAAACTGGCTTCCGGGACTATGCGCACCACACCAGATAGCGCGTATCCCCGGGAAAACATCGGTATCTCCATCCAGGAATCTAATGCGCTTTTCAAAATTGAGCTTTTGCAAGGCCCCTATTTCCACGCCGGGTTTGCCGCCTAAAAACGGGGGGGCGAATATAGCATGGAACCTCTGGACGTCTTCACTCCAATACCGGAACTCCGCCCGCTGAACGTAGAAAATACAGTTCGGATAGATTTCATGCCCGGTGAAGTGGTCGTTATGCAGGTGAGTTAAGATTATCGCCTCCACATTTTCCGGGCGAACGTTAATGCGCCCCAACAGTTCCTCACGGCTTGGCGCGCTTTTAACTCCTCTTACCGCCATTTCGGCTTGCGAGATGCCGGTGTCGAGCATTATGACACGGTCTTTGTTTTTGAGGCAGAGGAAGTAATAGGACATGATAGCTTTTTTACCCATGTCAGTCTGGTAATAAATCATGGGGCTATCTACTTCCCGCTCTCCGACTTTTAAAGCGTATATTTCGTACATAAAACCTCCTATTTTAGCGATGTACTAAATATTGTTTAATTTACTTTTTTGATTTCGGAGCTTTTCTAACAGGTGTTATCTGCTTAAAGTAAGGTCGTTTGAGAGGAACACTGCGGTCTGGCACAACACAGTCCGTACCACGGCCAGCGGCCCGGGCCTTCATTACTGTCTCGCCAAGCTCTTTGTCAAATTTTTCGATATCATCGGTTTCGATTTCATACACAGCCAGATACTTGGGGCGTTTGTTACCTTCAGGGTCTGTGTTCACATAGCGTGCCCCCTGGATGACTCCGGGAGTTGACAACACATCCGGAACGTGGAATTCATCGTACCACTTGTTAAATTCATCTTCTCGGGAAGGGTCAGAGCAATCAGCCATTGCCAAGAATAAGTATTTTGCCATTTTCTTTCCTCCTTTTTTGTATTATTGTCACATCGATTAACTAGCTCACTTTAACATCAAGTTTGGTAACCACAGAGCTACCTGTGGGAAAGCTATGTAGATAGCCATAGTAAAAACCAGGGGCAGTATAAACCAGAGGACAGCCCGGAATATTTCTCCCATAGAAGTATCCGGTAGAATTCCTTTCAATATAAACAAATTCATTCCGTAGGGAGGTGTAACAATACCGATTTCTATGTTCTGGACCATCAATACTCCAAACCATATAGGATCGAATCCTAACCGTAAGATAAGAGGATATATTATCGGCAGAGTGGCAACCATCACGGATAAATCATCCAACGCAGTTCCCAGTAAAAAGTATAATAACATGATAATTACGATTATTCCGATGGGGGCAATGTTAAGACTGATAATCCATTCGCTGAGCATAGCCGGTAAACGAGTCACGGACATCATGTAGCTGAACATCATACCGCCTAAGAGGATAAAAAGAATCTGGCTGGTCAGCCCTCCTGACTCAAACAAAATCTGGATTATGGCGCGGAACCTGCCTTTTCTTAAAGCTAACACGGCAATAAATGCGGCAAAAGCACCGATAGACCCGGCTTCCGTGGGAGTAAAAATACCCGCATAAAGCCCTCCCATAACCGCGACGGCGATAAATAAAAGTCCCCAGGCGCGGGGAATACTGGAAAACCGCACCTTCCACGGAGTGCGTATGGGAGAACCTGAACCGGATTGGCTTGGGTCAATCCAGCACCGGATGGCCACCATTGTCATTATCATAGCGGCACCAATCAAACCGGGAATGATACC
>CAZXYV010000022.1:4695-13520 GCA_964645025.1 uncultured Dehalococcoidaceae bacterium
ATACCTTCCAGCCAGCGCTTGGCGAGGTTAAATCCTTCCTCGGCGAAACCGGCTAAAGCGGCAAGGGAGCCCATAATTACAAAGAGGGGCATTACCGTCATAGTGTATTGCCCCACGGCAGAAAACGGTGTGCTTCCAGCTATTCCCAATGCACTTGAACCCCCACTCAAAATCCAGAAGCCTATGATAGAAACGATCGCCATACTGGGGCCAATAGGAGTCCCGAGGAATAACAAAACAAGAAACAAGGCCAGGGCAATAAAGCCGACGGTTGAAGGTTTTAAATTGGCATCAAGGGCAATAAAGATGCCGGCTAACACGATAATCAAAATCACTGCCGCCATCAGCACTCTGCTATAACGTCCGAAGAGGCTAATTCCAGATTCCTTTCGCCATAGCGGATTATTGACGATACCCTCAATCAGACGCAAGCCCAGTAAACCGGTTCCCAGGGTAATAACCAGATATGGAGGCCAGAGGGGGAAGTGGATTAGCCCCATGAAATAGTCTCCGATTAGCCAGGCTTTCCACGTTGCCAGACTGAATTGCCAGGTAACAAGTACCGCAAAAGAGAGAAAAATGATGTCACCAAAAAGCCGTAATGTAAGCTGGTTGGCAGTGGATAGATGTGAAGGCAGCAAGTCCATCATGATATGGCTTCTTCGGGCTTGTATACTTGACGCCGCAAGGTAAACAACCCCGATAAGCAACATTGGTTGCAGCTCGTAATTCCCTTTTAACGGGCTGTTAAACACATAGCGTAAAATAACATCCACTGTGGTAAGAACCATCATGATGAGGATGAAGCCTCCAGAAATGACAGCACCTACCCGCTCCGCTTTTGCGAGCAACTTTAAAAGCATTTTCTTCTCCAGTGTAAATCCTTGATACACGACCAGTGAAAAGACCGGGAGTGGTAGCGCACTCGAATCACGCAACCCAAGTGCGCTACCAACCCCATCAATTGATCAGGTAATGAAAATTATTTAAAGGCAAAGGTGCTTACCTTAGAGTATTTGGCTACTAGAGCCCTGTAGTCGGCGAGTACCTTGCTCGCAGGTAGTCCCGCCTTATCCTGTTCTGCCGCCCACTTATCGGCCTGTCCGGCCTGGACCTTCTGGATGGCCGCAATGTCTGCCTCACTGGCTTTGATAATCGTTAGCTTATTATCCTGAACCATCTGAGGTGTAAGCGGGAATAAGGGCTGGTCTTTGGCAAAAAAGGCTTCAGTATTTATTTGAATGAAGTCCGGTACTAAGGAATTTATGGTTTTCTGGTCTGCAGGAGAAATCTTATTCCAAGAGTTCTTGTTAATTAACACCGCCTGCACGCGGCCGCCGAAAGGAAATGTTTCAATATATTTGGCTACTTCGTAAAACTTGAAGTCATTAATGGCGGAAAAAGGAGCGGTGTTAGCATCTATCGTCCCTTTTTGCATACCTTCATATTGCTCAGCCGGAGTCATCGCTATCGGTACCGCTCCGAGGTCCGCCAGGGTGTTTGCGACAAAACCTGTCGCCTGGATTTTCTTGCCTTTCAGTTCGGCAACCGACTTAATAGGCGCTACCGATATGAGATAATAGTCGGGAATGAAATCCAATGAAAGCGGGAGTAGATTATATTTCGCGTACTGTGATAATAATGCTTCCTGATTCATTAAATCCCAGAATGCCATACTCTGCGCCCAGTAATCGGTGCCAAATCCGGGCAATTGCGCTACCATATCCAGGGGGACTTTGCCTGGCTCCTGCGCCGCGGCAATAGCACCTATGTCTGCAATGCCGGTACTGGCAGCATTGATTATCTGGTTTACCGGCGACAAGGCCTGCGCCCAGTATATTTCTACTTTGACCCGGCCATTGGTCTTGGTCTCTATCAACTTGCCGAATTCAGTGAAGTTTATTGTCTGTCCTTTTGCGGGGGGTGGAGGTACATTTATCGGGGCCATTTTTAATACTATGGGAGCTACCGGAGCCGGTGTCGTTGCCGGTGCCGGTGCCGGTGTGGTAGATGGCTTGGGAGCCGGTTGACTGCAAGAAGCAACGCCGATGATTAATGATAAGACTACCAGAAGACTTACAAAGACAAACCACCTTTTCATTATTTTTCCTCCTATTTTGGTATTATGTTATACCATAAACACCATATCACCTTAAATTCTATTGAATGCGGTCTTATATGATTATTCCACCTCCTTCCGAATCTATTTATCCTTTTTAGATAAGCAAACTATGTGTCTGGACACCAGAAACGTAGCTTAAGGAGTTGTGGTAAGCTTTATTGCCTTTTGGAGTAAGATCACGCCGGATTATGTGCTTATTGTGAAAATCCCGTTTTGTATAATTCAACCCCCATTTTTGCATTCTTCTAAGCATATTTAATGTTGAAGGGGTCTTACAAAATATCCAGCGCACGACTTCACTGGATATCGCCTTTTCACCCATAATCTTAATCGGAATCAAAGCAGCAACTTGCTCCGTTGTTTTATGCCGAATGTAATTCTGCTTCTGCTGAACAATTAAATAGCTTCAAAGTTTGCTTAAAAACCAACATGCAACCTATATCCGAAATAAGTGAAAATCGTGCTGTTAAATATAATTGCGTAGGAAATAATATCATAGGCTATTACCATTGTCAACACATGATAAATGATTTTATTGACAAGTTAACATGGGCTACATTATCCTTTCTTAAGGACGGCCCCGCTGATTATTCACCAAGGGAGTAAAAGTTGAAAATGTCAGACGAACTTATGTTGAAAATGGCCAAGGAGCTCAAGAGGCAGCATCGGGAACTGAGAACGAGCACATTCTTATCATTATTAGTCTCCTCTGCTATGATTACCCGCTATCTCGATAGCCAGAGAGACGAAAAAGAAATAACTGTCGCCGGTTTTAATGTCCTTAACACCCTTATACTGTGTAACGGCAGCGCTTTCCCGACCGAGATAAGTAAAAAGATATTTCGCTCGAAACATTCGGTTTCCAAGGTGATTTATACTCTTGAAAGTTATGGCCTTATCACAATTAAGCCCGTGGGGCAAGACCGGAGGAAACGAGAGGTAAGGATCACCGACAAAGGAATTGCCATAGCCAAAAACGGAATTATTTACTCAAGAAAGCGTGTCGGGAAAGAAATTTTCAGCGTGCTGACTGAGGAAGAGATCAAATTGCTTCGAGATATTTTAAAAAAGATCAGGAACCATACCCTTGCCTTAATTAATTCTAGTTCAGAAATATAATCCCATTTCACACAGACAGGGCTTGAATGTTCATAGAATATTGACAAAATATAGTAGCGTTTGATACTATTCTATCGGCAACCATATTTGTGGATAATTAGATCGGAAACTCAGCATGAATATCGTTTTTATCGAATTAGGGAACTGAGATCGAGCATGGCCAGTTGTTTATTCAAAGCAGGCTTTCCACTCGCCGTCTATGATATATGAACCGAAGCCGCCAGGCTTTTGCTCGATGCTAGAGCCATATGGGCTCAGACACACGCCGAGTTCGCCGCAAACGGCGATATGATATTCACTTCTTTGCCGGGACCTACAGAGTTGAAAATGTTTGCTTTCGGTGAAAGCGGGATCATCAAATCTATCCGTCGCGGTGGAGTTTATGGTGACCTGACCAACAACTCGCTAATGTTGATACGTTGTATTTATTATAGGTTCAAAAGGGGCAAGCAGCATGGTTGTCTTCGTCCCTCCGGGCGAGGTCCACTGGCGTGGAGTAACCGATGATTCTTACTTTATGCACATCGCCATCATATAGCCTAGTGAGACTGGTATGGTCAAAAAAACAATTATCAAATAATACTCAAAATGACGGTCAAATCATTGAATATTCTAGGACGGTTTAAAATGAACAACGTAGGAAAAACAATAACAGCCGTGAACCCGATTACTCCGGGATATACGGGAAAAATCTTGAGAATAAACTTGGGAAAAAAAGAGAGCACGCATGATATATTCGAAAGTAATTATTTAAGAAAGTATATCGGCGGAGCCACTTTAGGGATCAAATATATATATGACGAAGTGCCTCCGGGGGTCGTTTGGTCGGACCCGGAAAACAGGCTGTTCTTGGGCACCGGGCCGCTCGGAGGGACGCGCGTTGGCGGTTCTGGGTCGACCGCCGTAGTCACCAAAGGGGCCCTGACGGAAGGCATCGCCAGCTCCCAGGCTAACGGTTTTTTCGGGGCGTTTCTCAGGCAATCCGGTTTCGACGCCATAATCCTGCAGGGAGCGGCCAGCGACTGGACTTACCTTTATATTCACGAAGGAGGGGTGGAGTTCCGGGACGCCGGCCATCTAGTGGGTAAGACGACCTTCGAGACGGATGCGGTTATCAAAAAGGAACTCAACAAAGGGGAACGGGCCGTCAGCATCTTAAGCATCGGCCCCGCGGGGGAGAACCTGGTAAGGTTCGCCTGTGTCTTTTCGGACCTGGGGCACATTGCCGCGCACAACGGGGTTGGGGCGGTGATGGGCTCCAAGAAGATAAAGGCAATCGTAACCGAACGCGGAAAAACGTCCGTCCCGCTATATGACAGAGAAGCCTTATCGAAAGCGGCCAAAGCCCTTCTAAGCAACACGCTCAACGGACCTTATGGGCATACTGCCTTTATCGAGGGGACCGTTGGCATGGTGGTAACCGGTACCAAGGTGTTCCGCAACGTCCCAGTCAGGAACTACACCACCAATGTTAATACCATGACAGATGAAGTGCTGGACACTTATACCTGCAAGAACATACGGTCCATGTTTAACGCCAAGCCGAACCCCTGCTGGGCCTGCACGGCCAAACACTGTCACATGATGGAGGTAACGTCGGGGAAATATGCCGGGCGGGTCTTTGAAGAGCCTGAATACGAGGGTATGGCGGCGTGTAGTACCGCCGTCGGGGTGGAAGATGTTACCATGACGGTGGTTCTGGCCAGCGAGATCGACAGTCTGGGCCTGGATGCGAACGAGTCCGGCTGGTTGATGGCCTGGGCTATTGAATGCTATGAAAAAGGCCTGCTGACGCGAAAGGATACCGACGGGCTAGAGCTGAAATGGGGCGATGGCGAGGCCCTCATGTCCCTGCTCAACAGAACAGCCAGGCGGGAAGGGTTCGGCAATATCCTGGCGGAAGGCGTCATGAGGGCCGCCCAGAGCGTCGGCGGGAAAGCGCGCGAGCTCGCTATCCATACCATGAAGGGCAACACCCCTCGTGGCCACGACCACCGGGTCGTCTGGTTCGAGCAGTTCGATACGATCGTTTCCAATACCGGCACCCTCGAGACACAGCTCATGGCCCCTTACAAGCTTTTAGGACTCCCCATGGACTATGATAAATTCGATCCGGAAACCGTCTCCACGATGGTCGCCAAGACCAAGGGGGCTATGCTCTTCGAGGACTCAATGGTCACCTGCCGTTACAATACATCCACAGCTTTGGATTTACTGTGTCAGGCCGTAAACGCGGCGACGGGTTGGGACCTGGATGTTCCAGAGGCTATGGCCGTAGGCAGAAGAGCGGCCAATATAGCCAGGGCTTTCAATTTGAGACACGGCATCGGGGCAGAACTGGACGCTCCGTCCCCGAGATACGGCTCCACGCTGACGGACGGTCCCAGTGCGGGTAAAGGCATCATGCCCCACCTTGACGGAATGTTGCGGAACTACTACAGCCTGATGGGCTGGGACGAAAGCGGCAAGCCGCTCCCCGAGACCTTGAACAATCTGGGATTGGACTTTATAGTTCCGCATCTGTGGTGATAGACAGTCGCTAAGAAGGATCAAGGAAGGAGAGATAAGAACCATGGCTAAGAAATTGAAGGGGATGTCAGCGGTAGTAACGGGCAGCGGGTCCGGGATTGGCCGGGAGGTGGCCCGGGCTCTGGTGACCGAAGGGGCCGGAGTGGTGATAAACGATTTAGGCAAGACACCAGACGGCGGCAGCCTAGCGGACCGAACGGCGGAAGAGATCAATAAGTCCGGCGGCACTGCGGTGGCCAACTACGATAGCGTGTCTACCATGGCGGGCGGCGAAAATATCATCAAGACCGCCACCAAGAATTTCGGCCGTGTCGATATCCTAGTGAATTGTGCCGGCTTTTGCCGGAACGCTCCTTCTGCCAAGGTATCCGAAAAGGACTGGGACGAGACGATAGCAGTTCATTTAAAAGGCCATTTCGCCTGTACTCAATCCGCTATGAGGGAGATGATCAAACAGCAGAGTGGACGCATTATTAATTTTTCTTCGCGGGCGGGGTTTCTTACCAACTACGGAGGTCTGGGAAGCCTTCCTTATGCCACCGCTAAAGCTGGGATAGTCGGCTTTACCATGCTACTCGCCGCGGAACTGAAGCAATATGGCATCACCGTTAACGGCATTCTGCCCAGCGCCCTGACGGCGGGTTTCCCGGAAAATCGGCCGCGGTTCGGCGGCGGGGAGATGACCGGGCCTGAATTCGTACCACCTATCATTGTCTACCTGGCCACTCCGGAAGCAAAAAATATCACCGGACGCTTCTTCTACGCCTGCGCGGGGGATATCATCATTCTAAGCACGCCGATGCAGCTTTCCGGTCCGAACAAGTTCATCCGCAAGTCCGGGATGTGGACGGTTGATGAATTGAGCCAAGTGATTCCTCCTCTGGTGGAATTCTAGCCGTGTCAGAATTTAAAATTCATTCCCTGCCTCTGATGAGGTTAACGGATAGCCACCGTAGGCTGATGTATTTGGCCAGCATTGTGGAACCAGCCAGCATGTATGCTTCCATCTTTTACATCGAAGGAGCCAGACAGAAAATCCTCGTCGATGCGGGAGGCTCGGCGGAAGAATTATCAAGACGGGGGCTGCCAGTGGAACACATTGCCTACCCTGAAGAGGTCCTGAAACGGGTAGGCGTTAGCCCGGATGACATAGATCTTATTATCTGCACTCATCTGCATATTGACCACAATGCGCTGGGCACTTCGTACAAACGCGCCCGCTTCATCGTCCAGAAAAAAGAGCTCGAAGCGGCCTTGAACCCTCACCCCATCGAAGCGCCCATATTCTCCCCGCGGGACTCTTTCGCCGATCTTGATTTCGAGGTCATCGAAGGTGATATCCGGATGCTTGACGGCCTGGATATCCTTTTTACGCCGGGGCATACTGCCGGAGGGCAGTCCGTAAAGATTAACACCGAACAGGGCAAGGTGATCATCTGCGGGCTGTGTACCACGCGCAACAACTTCTTCCCACAGGAGATCGACCCCCGCTCGATGTCGGTGATCCCGCCCTCCATCCACGTAAACGTCCAGGAAGCCTACGATAGCCTGGTACGTATCAAACGTGAGGCTGATGTTATTATTCCCTTGCACAGTATCTGAACCGGGGCGCTTGGCCAGGCGCGTATTTATCTTGTGTATGTAGTCTGTAAAAGTGGGACAATTCGGGCCTTTGGAATTATGGACACTTTAGAGGCCGTGCCCCTGCTCCCTGGCGGTTCTATTATAGTCCCTTCTTATCTCTAATGTCTTACTTTTGACCTCCTTCCTTCTCTGTATTATTTCGTGTTGTTTGCCTATATAGACATCATAGGGTGTGACATTGCCCAAGGGGATTAAGGGGATAGGGTGAGTAAGTGTTAATAATAGCCTTATATAAAATAAAACGCTATCGCAATCAGCAGGTAGACGGCGATAAGCTGGACGCCTTCCAGCCAGTGGCAGATTCCGTCGGCGCTGATGTAGTTGGCAATCATCGCCGTCATCACCAACGCTACCAGTGAAAACGGGCCGAACACCAGGTCCAGGGCGTTACCGGTGAGCGCGGTGCTGAGCAAGACCAGCACCGGCACCACGAACAAAGCAATCTGCAAAGCCGAGCTCATACCTATTTCCAGTGACATGGTCATATTATTCTTCCGGGCGAAGCTCACCGCGCTGATATGCTCGGATATATTGGTTAAAAAGGCGATAAGCACCAGACCGGCGAATCTCTCCGTAAGCCCCATATCGGATATGAGCGGGGTAATGGTATTAACGAGTAGATTAGACTCGAACCCTGCCAGCCCTATACCGACGAGTAAGAAAATAATAGCCGTGCGGAGAGACCAGGGGCGGTAAGTCTTGGGTGACGGCGCCTCGCGCTCTACCAGGAACAGGTGCTTATGTGTCACCAGCGTGTAGAGCAGACTGAGCAGGTAGACGATACCCAGCACTACCGATACCGCCAGGCTCATCGCCGGGGCCGTTTTACCCTGCAGCATATTATACATCGACGGTAATACCAGCCCGACTACCACGATGATAAGCATCGTCGAAGAAACACCGGCCGAGTCCTTATTGAATCTCTGCTCCTTATACTTGAGTCCCCCGAAAAACATCGAAAGGCCGATAAGCAGCAGGACATTAATGATGATTGAGCCGACCATGGAGGCCTTGACCATATCCACCAGGCCCTGACGCAGGGCGAACACAGCAATAAAAAACTCGAGGGCATTGCCGAAAGAAGCGTTAATCAGGGCGGAAATCGTAGTGGAGACGCGCTGGACAACGATGCTGGTCATTTCGATAATAACGTGAGAAATACCCACGATGGCGGTCCCTGTGACGAGGAAAGTAACAATGGGATTGAGATTCAGGTAATAAAAAATAACCGACACAGGAATGAATATCAGGAAAGCATCGAGGACATGAAATCGGCGGACCTGAGATTTTCTCGGCATAAAGCTATTGTAATCCTTTTCTCACTTTCTATTACCAAAACTTTTTCGTATTACATCGTGGCGGAGGGGGTGGGATTCGAACCCACGGTCGGCTTGCACCGACAACGGTTTTC
>CAZXYV010000023.1:0-13506 GCA_964645025.1 uncultured Dehalococcoidaceae bacterium
CCCACATCGGCAACGAGGCCGATGACGCCGTAAGCCGGCCCCACCTCCCGCCATACAGCCAGGGCGCCGGCGTTGCCGCTGCCTTTATCCCGGATATCAGTCCCGATTTTCAGCCGGGTGATGATATAGCCAAAGGGAATAGAGCCCAGCAGATACCCGATAATAATAGCCGCGATTACCTGGATGGGCAATTGCATCTCCTTCTCGTGTTAAATTATTGGTTTTTCCTATAAGTACCGTCACCTCTCCCTTGATGGGTTCACCCTGAAGGTCTCGCCCAGAAGGCTCGGCCTGAAGGTTCTCCCTGAAGGGAGAGGCCGGGTGAGGGTGAAACCAAAGCCCCCCTCACCTTTATCCTCTCCCGCAAGGGGAGAGGAAATTGAGTATGTTAAATACAATCTAGTCTTCAAGATAATAAGCCACGCCGACGGTCCCGGTGCCGCAGGCATAGCCCATGACCGGGCTGAACTCGGAAAGCCAGACCTCGATACAGTTGAACTCCGCGGATACGCGCTTCATTAATTTCTCCGCCTCGTCCAGGGCAAAGGCGTGTGTCACGGCGACGTGTACCGGGCGGTTGCCCACCCTGTCCCTCATCATCTGGAGTATCCGCTCGATACCCTGCTTCCGGCTGCGCACCATACCGGAGAAGTGCACCACCCCGGACACAGTCAAAATAGGCCTGATATTGAGCGCCGAGCCTAACAGTGAGGCTATCTTGGGTATCCGCCCGGAGCGGTAAACATGGCGTATCGTATCCAGCAGGACGATGGCGCCGACCTTAGCCTTGACTTTTTCCGCGGCCTGGATAACCTCGGGCAGGTCTTTACCTTCGGCGGCGGCGCGGGCGGCGGCCAGGGCTATCATCCCTTCGGAGGGAGTAGCCGACCCGGAGTCCATGACCTCGATAGTGGTCCCGGGCAACTCGGTCCGGGCAAGCTCCGCGGCATCTAGGGCGGCATTATACAGCGTGCTGAGTTTGATAGAAAGGGTAATACACAGAATATTCGGGGCATTCTGGCTGGCTTGACGAAAGGCCTGGAGACATTCTGCCGGCGAAGCCGACGAGCTATTGAAGGAATCAGGGTCGGCCAGGAATAATTTATAGGTCTCGGAGGGAGTAATATCAACCCAGTCCCGGTAGATTTTACCGCCGGTAAAGAAATTAATCGGTATAATTCCGATTTGATATTTTTCGGCCAGCTCCCGGTTGAGACAGGCCACGCTATCGGTAATGACGGCTACTTTTTGCGTCGGCATATGTCCTCGGCGTTATCAAAATAATCGTAAAGACTGGTAACTAGTGTACTTCCAGGCCTCCAGGATATTTGCCCATGGTCCCTAAAGTAACGTTCCAGCAGCGGGGGCACCAGCAGCACTCCCCACATCACCAGCACCAACCCCAGGAAAGTGAGCGTGTTGAGCCGGCCCGTGGTGTAATAAACCACCAGGGTCAGCGTCAGCAGTCCCGATGCCGTCAGTAAGCCGACGCGCAGCAAGCGCTGGCGTAAGCGGATAAACACCGCAATGGTTAAAGCCAGAGCGATGAAGCTAAGCCCAATCCACGGAGCGAAAAAATTGAGGCGCTGTAGATTAATTTCGGTGAATTTACCTTCGGGAGATACCGCCAGGAACCACCCGATGATAATCGGCAGGGGCATTAACATCAGAGAGCTAAAAAGCCAGTCCCTTTTCGTGGTCTGAATAATAAGCCGGAAGAGCCACCACAGCGCCAGCGGCAAATAGACAAGTAAAGTTAATAAGGACCATACCCCGGGCAGGTAGAGTAGCAGGATGCCAAGCATCAGGACCGGCAAAAGCGTGTAACCCAGCCACGAGAAGACCCAGGCGGGTTTACCATGCCACCAGCCATAGACGGTCGTGGCAAGGGTGAATATGAGCACCAGTGTCAGCCAGCCGATGTAATGCCACCAGTTAAGAACAAACAATAAACCGAAAAGCAGGTGGGGCATTGAGGCCAGCAATACCTGTTTCCAGCTACCCTGGCTATAAGCCTCGTATATCCGGCGGGCGATAAGCTCGGTGCCACCCATCTGGCCCAGGCAGGTATTCATCGCCTCTGCTTCGGTAAGGCCGGACCCCGTTAGTTCCTGGAGTGAGTCCTCAATGTGCGCCTCGAGCTCGCTCATAATCCCTTTTTCCTCGGGGGTATTGAGCCTCGACCTCAATTTAATGTGCTCCAGGTATTGAATCAGTTCCGGTGTCATTACCCGAACCTCTTACGGACTTGACGGGCGTGTTTCAAGTACTAATTTTACAGCCTCCAGGAAGTCCTGCCAATGTGACTTCTCCGTGGCCAGTTTTACCTGTCCTTTAGCCGTAATGTAGTAATAACGTCTCTGCCGTCCATTGGGCAACGCTTGCCATTTACCCGTTATCAAGCCCGATTTTTCCAGTCGGTGGAGGGCCGGATAGAGCGTACCCTCTTTAAACTTGAAATAACCCTGGCTTCTCTCTTCGAGCTCCTTAACGATTCTATAGCCATACATCGGCTGCTGCTCCAGCAGGGAAAGCAGCAGGGAATCGGAACTGCTCTTCATCAAATCACGTCTCGGTTCCAATCTAATCACCTCGTCTAAAACACTACTTAGAGGTTCTATGTACGTCAATACTAGCAAAGATTGAAAGCGTTTGCAAGAGGCCAAAAAGATAGGTTTTTCTTCTAATTCTGTGGGTAGTCCGTCAAGCTCGCCGGATAATAGTCGTACCGGCTGTGCTGACGACAAGAGCGATAAGCGTCAGCAGGCTCCCAACGAAGTATCCGGCTGTTTTCATGTACTCACCTACTTGGTGAATCAGCGGGCCCATAACGAAGCTCAGCACTGCCTGCGCGACAGGGGCCGCCTGAGCCGGAGCCTGTTGCTGCACTATCTGGGCTGCCTGTGTCGGGTAGTCGGCTATCCATCTGCCCCAGGACGGCACCGTTATCAGTACGAGAATTCCCCCCGTGAGTAGTAGCAGCCCGAAAATCAAGACCGCAACCCCTTGTTTTTTACCGATTACCATACTTCAACCTCCTGTAAAATAATTTAAATTTTATTGATGGAATTCAGACTAAGCCCGCAGTCCACCGAGGAAAATGTCTACCAGTTCCTGTATATAGCGCTCTTTTTTAGGGAGGTTTTCGCGTAACGGCAGGAATATCTCTCGACTTAACATATATATCACCAGCGTGCCCATGAAGGAGCGCGCCGCGCTCTGGTAATCGTGAGCCCTTAGCTTACCGAGGTTTACCTGCTTTTGGAGATAGTCAACCAGGAAGTCAAGCACGGTAATCATGCCCTTTCTGGCAAATAATGTGCCAATCTCTGGTTTCTTAGCTGTTTCCGATAGTATGATGCGCATCAGCTTGACCATATCGGCATTATCATAGGTGTCAAGGAATGTTCGTGCGATAATAGGCAGCACTTCCTCCGGAGGACGTCCACTTAGGTTCTCGGGGTTTGCGGCCATCCCAATAAGCGGGGAAAATTCACCCAACACTGCCTGGAAAAGTTCCTCTTTATTCTTGAAATACCAGTACAGCAGCGATGGCGTTGAAAGCCCCGCCTCTTTCGCGATTTGCTTGATGGTTGCTTTCTCGTATCCGTATCTGGCGAACACCTGTAGCGCCGCACCGATAATTTCCCGGCGTTTATTTAAAATATGCTTATTCATAAATACTAGATTGAATGTTCAATCTATACCTAGTATAGAATTATCGCTTTGATTTGTCAATAGTAATCATGGTTTTAAAATGCCAGGATGAATCGATTTCTACTACGGATTAATACTTGAGACAGGCTCGGTAAAATGCTATAGTACGGGAGAGTGCCCACAGCTCTACGGTTACATTTATCCACCGCGGGGGAGTGCCGGAACTGGCAGACGGGCTGGACTTAGGATCCAGTGCAGCAATGCGTGGGGGTTCGAGTCCCCCCTTCCCCACCAAATAAACAGGTTTGAATTACCTGTGGTATAATACAGCCCGATAGCGTCTTTCTTCTCGGTGTTGCTAAATACACGGTATAGATAAGGTTAATCAGGATGAAAATAGTAGGGGTCTGTGGTTCCCCGCGCAAAGGTAACACAGAATGGATGCTGGTCAAGCTGCTGGAAACGACCACTAAAAACGGAGCCGATGCCGAACTATTGCTACTGAGGAGAATGGAGGTCCGGACATGCCGGGGTTGCCTGGCCTGTGAAGAGGGCGGCAGGGAGCGAAAAGGCATCTGTAAAATCAATGACGATATGACGGAGGTTTACCCGAAGCTGCTGGCGGCGGATGCTATCGTGCTAGCTACGCCGGGTTACTTCGAGATGCTCTCCGGATTGCTCAAGAACTTCCTGGACCGGACCTGTCCTATCTGGCCGAGGCTTGAGGGCAAAAGGATGGCCGGCCTGGCCGTAGCCGAAGAAGGTATCGGCCAGGCGATTCAAAATATCAAGACTTATGCCTCACTATGTAAAATGAGCTGGGTTGGCAGCGTGACGGCCCTGGCTAAAACACCCGGTGAAGCGGCCCGGAACAAGGGCCTGGAACGGCGGCTGGAACGGTTGGCACAAAGGTTAGTGCTTTAGTGCCTATTAGCCAGAGAGACCGAACATAACTTCAGAAGTTCTGGCTATTGTCACTCCGGCTCTACCGATAAAAAAATCAGGTGCTCTTCTTTTTACCAAAGACCACCTGATTGGCTATTAATTATTATTTAAACTTGAACGCTTCTATGCCTTACGACCTTTATTCCCCTGGATATTACGATTATCCGGCATCTTCCCATTGTTAGGATTACCTTGAATCTTCCAATTAATATGGTTATCCTGAATCTGCCCAGCGGCATTAATCGTAATGGTTAAGGCTTTCAGGCTGGTGACATCATACTTGACCACTACTCTCTGGCCAACCTTCAGGTCTGAAAACGCCGGTTTTTCTTTGCCCCAGCCAAGTATCGTGGTATTCGAGGTTACCAGCAAAGTAGTATCCCCCTTCTTCGTGGTAATGGTGAAATTAGCCGTACCCAGGCTCTTGATGGTGCCCTGTATAACGGCGTAACAGACTTTAAGTTCTTTCACTTCGCCGTTTCTGCCTTTCTTGAGCGTCACGTTGTCGCCGGGCTCCAAGCCGGCATCTCCCAAGGCCTTACGAATCGTCTCCACGTTAATATCCTTGAGGTTGAATGTGGCGGTCGTACCGTCTTTCAGGGTGACAGTTACATTCCCGGAAACGTCATCGATCTTTTTCAGTACACCCTCGAAGGCTTTCAGGTCACCGGGGTTACACGATGTAAAGCCCACTAACATTACCACAGCTAAAACGGCGACTGATAATACAAGTTTTCGTTTTTTCATCTTGCTCCTCCTTTGATTTCTGTTTCAACTATATATAACGGCAGAATTTTAAAAAGGTTAGTTTTATACCTGAACCATGTAAGTTCATATAAAAAGATGCAGCCGTGAGTTGAACTCAATCTAGCCAAACCGTAAAAAACCATCTATAATCATAAACGATGATTGAGGTTACTTCGTCCTGGGTAAATAGTAACCATATGAATAAATAAACCCGCTCGAAAGGAGAGCCGTTATGGAAATTAAGGCCGTCGCCGGCGATATCGTAAAAATCGAGACCGGCGCCATCATCGTGAACTATTTTGAGGACGCCAAGCAGCCGGAAGGCGATGCCGCCGCCGTGGATGCCGCCCTGAACGGGGCGATTTCCCAGCTTATCAAGCAGGGCGATATCAAGGGAAAGCTCAATGAAATCACCCTCCTGCACAACCCGGGCAAGCTGCCGTCCGGCCGTGTCGTCGTTACCGGACTGGGCAAGAAGTCCGAGCTTACCCTGGACAGGGTGCGCGGCGCCGCCGCCGAGACCTGCCGCTATCTGCGTCAAAAAGGCGTCGACCGTATCGCCAGCAGCCTCCAGGGAGCGGGGATTAACGGCATTAAAACGGAAGACGCCGTTCAAGCCATGACCGAGGGCGCCATCCTTGGCCTGTACGCCTTCCGCCGCCATATCACCAAAAAGGAGAACAACTATACCGAAGTCAAAGAGTTCACGATAGTCGGCCGGGAAGAAGCCGCGATGACCAGGGCCATAACCCGGGGTAAAATAATCGCCGACGCTGTTAACTGGGCGCGGGATATGGTCAACGAGCCCTCTAACTTCATGACCCCCGCTGATATGGCCGAGGCTGCCCGTAAAATCGCCAGTGAGTACGGCCTGACAGTTGAAGTGCTGGAAAAAACGCAGATGGCGGCGCTGGGCATGGGCGCCCTGCTCGGCGTGGCCCAGGGTAGCCAGCAGCCGCCCCGATTCATTATCCTCAGCTACAAAGGTAAAAAGTCTGATGATATCGATATAGCGCTGGTCGGTAAAGGCATCACCTTCGATTCCGGCGGCATCGATATCAAGCCTTACGAAGGTATGCATGAGATGAAGGGTGATATGGCCGGGGGCGCTTCGGTCATGGCCGCGCTCATGGCGATAGCCCGTCTCAAGCCCGGGATTAATGTCACCGCCCTCGTCCCGGCCACAGAAAATATGCCCGGCGGCACCGCCCAGAAACCGGGTGATATTGTCACGGCGATGAACGGCAAGACCATCGAAGTGCTTAATACGGATGCGGAAGGACGCATGATTCTCGCCGACGCCCTGAGTTATGCCAAGAAGCTCGATGCTAAGGCCATCATCGATGTGGCGACCCTGACCGGCGCCTGCCACGCCGCCCTGGGAGACCTGTGCAGCGGCGCTTTTACGAATAATCAGGAGCTGGCCGATAAACTTATCGTCGCCGGCAAAGAGACGGGGGAGCTTTTCTGGCAGTTCCCGATGTATGATGAATATAAAGAGCAACTTAAAAGCGATATTGCCGATATCAAGAATATCGGCGGGAGGTGGGGCGGGGCAATCACCGCGGCCAAGTTCCTGGGTGAGTTCGTCAATAATACCCCCTGGGTCCACCTGGATATCGCCGGGACGTATTATACCGATAAAGAAAAAGGCTATGTGACTAAGGGAGGCACCGGCGTGCCGGTACGCGCCCTGGTGAACCTGATATTAAAAATGGCGAAAGAGTAAGCGAATTGTCATTGCGAGGGCGAAGCCCGAAGCAATCCCAACCATTGTCCAATAACAGTCTTTGAGATTGCTTCGCCTTCCCTTCGGGAATGGTCTCGCAATGACAGGTTAATAAAAGCATCTTTTAAGTAAGGAGGACTTATGAAAATCAAATGGCTGGCCCACTCCGCTTTCCTCATTACCGCCGATTCCGGCACCAGGATTGTCACCGACCCGTATAAGACCTTCGAACGCCACAAGCACGGTGATATCGATGAGACGGCTGAAATCGTCACCGTCAGCCACGGCCACGGCGACCATAATAACGTCGCCGCCGTCAAGGGCAACCCGCAGGTATTGGATAAAGCCGAAGCAGTCAAAGGTATTAAAGACCAGAGTATTAAACTTAAGGCCGTAATGACTGCCCACGATGACGCCGGCGGGAGTAAGAGGGGGCCGAATGTTATATTCTGCCTCGACGTGGACGGCGTGAAAATCTGCCACTGCGGCGACCTCGGGCACGTGCTCACGGATGAGCAGGTCAAAGCCATCGGGAAGGTGGACGTGCTGATGGTCCCGGTGGGGGGCACCTTCACCGTTGACGCCGCTGCCGCCACGAAGGTCTGCGAGCAGCTCAAACCCCGGATAATTTTACCCATGCACTATAAGACCGAAAAAATCGACCTCCCCATCGGCGGCGTGGATGATTTCCTCAAGGGCAAGAGCAATGTGAAGCGCGTGGACGGTAGTGAAATCGAGGTCAAGGCGGGCAAGCTCCCCGCCAGCGCCCAGATAATGGTGCTCAAGTACGCCCTGTAAGGTTTCATGATAAACCCGAATGACGTCAACCTGATTATCTTCGATATGGACGGGACAATCGTCCCCTCCGTGCCGCCGGTCTACGAGGCGATTAAACGCGCCTTCGGCAGGTTGGGCTGGCCGGTCACTTTCAGCCAGGAGGACATCCAGCCCTTCTTCGGGCTTTCGGCGCCGGCTTCGGGCGGCGGTCTCTACGCGTTCATCCGGCCGGAGGGAAGCCATCTCGCCTGGGATGAAATCAGAATTAAAGTACTTGCTGAATACCCTGATACCTTCCGTGAGCACCTGGTGACTTATCCCGGGGTAAAGGAAACCCTGGGGACGCTGCGGAAACGCGGCTACCGCCTGGCCCAGTACAGCAACGGCTCCGTCGCTTATCTCAATACCATCATCGACACCCTGGGCATCCGTGGTTGCTACGACCACATCGAGTGCGTCCAGGAAAAAGGCCTTACAAAGCCCGCTCTGGTACGGAAAATCAGGGAGAAATTCGGAGGCCTGACTGCTGCCATCGTCGGCGACAGGCACCATGATATTGAGGCTGCCAGAGAGACCGGCTCGCTGGCCATCGGCGCCCTCTACGGCTACGGCGGGGATGAGCCGGAAGAAGCGGGTATCACCATTAACAAATTCGATGACCTTCTCTCCATTTTCGATAGGAGACGGCCGATTTTCGAGAAGATTGTGGGGGAAATCGAGCGGAGAAAGCCCGCCGGCAGGCCTTTCGTTATCGGTATCAGCGGTATCGACTGCTCCGGTAAAACAAAGTTCTCTACAGCGCTAGAAAATTACCTGAACTCAAAGGACTATCAAACGCAGCTCATCAATCTCGATGATTTCCATAATGCCAAGGCAATCAGATACGCCGGCGCTGACCAGGCGGATAACTATTTCAACAGGAGTTTCGATATAAGTACCATCATCCAGAAACTTATCATTCCGCTCCGTGAGAGAGGCAAGCATTCCGTTACCCTGAAGCTGCTTGATCTGCAGACGGATAAATATGAAATAACCAGGAAATACTCCTTTAATCGTCACACCATCGTGCTTTTTGAAGGCGTTTTTCTCTTCAGGCAGGAACTGGCACCGTATATCGACTATAAAGTATTTCTGGATATTCCTCTAAAGTTAAGCAAAGAACGTGCCAAAACGAGAGACCCCGAAGCAGCCTTAGATAAATACGATGTTAAGTATCTCCCCGCCCAGCGTAAATACCTCCGGGAATACCCCCCACGCCAGGTAGCTGACATGGTAATCGATAATTCCAACTGTGAATACCCGGTAATCAAACACTGCCGCTAAGTGTAGTTCTTGTTTTGTCCCGTTAGAGTGCCTGACTCACCCCTTGCCCCTCTCCGAACACCCGCATGAGCCTGATACAAAAACAAGCTGTTCGGAGAGGGGGAATTATTTTGAGAGGGGCTGGCGCCCTTCAGGGTGAACCTTCAGGATGAACCCCTCTCCGCAAGCTACTCCCTTTAGATAGCCAAATTATGCGAGTGAAATAAACAAGGAGAGAGGCTTAAAGAGGGTGCTAGACCCCCTCTCCTCTAAATTCCCCTCTCCAGCCAATAGTAGCTCAGGTTTCTTAATTACAAGGGCTGGAAAGGGGTTCACCCTGAAGGAATACAGGGGTGAGGTACCTTTAAAACCAGAACAAACGTCACATTTACCCTCTTCCGCCTATTGACTGTCTGTGGTAGAATAATATATGTAGGGGGTAGGTTTCCAAAAAATAGGCAGATGATTTGGATATAAGCAGTATTATCCTTGCCGGTGGTAAAAGCTCTCGCCTCGGTCACGACAAGGTCCTGGAAAAGGTTGGCAACACAAGTTTGCTGGAACAGGTAATCTCCCGCCTAGACTCGCTCAGTAAAGAAATTATTATTGTCACGGCGAAAGAGAGAACCTTCACACAGCTGGCGAGCCGCCCGAAAGTAAAAACAGTGTCAGATATTTTCCCTGGTCAGGGTTCTCTGGGAGGCATTTACACCGGACTGGTAAAATCGGATTCATTTTATAACCTTGTCGTCGCGGCGGATATGCCTTTTTTAAACATCCCTCTGCTACGAAATATGATAAAAATCGCGGATGGTTTCGATTTCGTTCTGCCGCGGGTCAACGGCCTTTTCGAGCCGCTGCATGCCATTTATTCGAAGAATTGCATCGCGCCGATTGAACATATATTAAACGAGGGCAAGAAAGTCATCATCGAGCTTTTTAACTATGTCAAAGTGAGATATATCGAAGCTGATGAGGTCGATAAGTTCGACCCGCAGCACCTGAGTTTTTTCAATATCAATACCAGGGAAGAGCTTGAGCTGGCCAGGAAAATAGCCGCCGGAGCCGCCGAATAATGTTAAGCGTTGAAGAAGCCCTGCAAAAGATACTCGACGAAGTGGATATCCTGGAGGCGGAATCCGTCCCTGTCCTGGAATCGCTGGGACAGGTGCTCGCCGAGGATATCGTGTCCGGTATCAATGTGCCCCCGCTGGACAACTCCGCTATGGACGGCTACGCCGTGCGCGCTCAGGACACTGTAAGCGCTAGCGCGGCGTCTCCGAAAGTCCTGCGCGTGATTGACACGGTCACGGCCGGCTCTATATCGCACCGCGAGGTCCAAGCAGGCACAGCCGTGCGCATCATGACCGGCGCGCCTTTACCCCGCGGCGCCGATGCCGTGGTGCAATTTGAAAACACCGATGAAGGCCAACGTCAAAGCCCGGCCACCGAAGTAGGTGTTTTAGCCGAGGCCAAACCTGACCTGAACGTCAGGAAAGCCGGCGAGGACATCGCTAAAGGGACAGTAGCGCTTAAAAAGGGCACGGTTATCCGGCCCGCCGAGATTGGCCTGATGGCTTCCCTCGGGTACAGCCAGGTCAAAGCCATCCGCCGCCCATTAGTCGCCGTTCTCTCCACCGGCAATGAGCTGGTCGAGTTGGGTCAGCCCCTCCCCGAAGGTAAAATTTACGATAGCAACCTGTACAGCATCGCCAGCCTGGTGAAGCGCTACGGGTGCATACCCCAAATACTCGGGATAGCCCGGGACGAAGAAAAATCGCTCGTGAGCAAGCTCCGTCAGGCACAGGACGCCGATATGCTCCTGACTACCGGCGGGGTATCCATGGGCGACTACGACATGGTGAAGGACATCCTGGCCCGGGAAGGCAAGATGGTCTTCTGGCAGGTCCGGGTAAAGCCGGGGAAACCCTTGGCCTTCGGTAAGATTAAAGGCAAGGGTAAAAGCATACCTCACCTGGGCTTGCCCGGCAATACCGTCAGCTGCATGGTAAGCTTCGAGCTGTTCGTCCGCCCGGCGCTCCTGAAGATGATGGGGAAAAAGAACATCGCTAAGCCCTGGGTGGAAGCCATCATCGAAGACACCGTGAAAAACGATGCCGGCCGCCGTATCTACGACCGGGCTATCGTGGCCAGGCGTGACGGGCACTATTACGCCCGGCTGACCGGCCCGCAGGGCTCGGGAATCCTGAAATCGATGGCCATGGCGAACGGTCTGGTACTCATCCCCGAGGAAAAGAAAACCGTGAAAAAGGGCGAAACCGTCCAGGCCCTGATGCTGGACTGGAATGAAGAGGTAAATCTCTAAAGGTATTTATATGCGCTCAGTAATTTCGATAGTGGGTAAATCAGACTCCGGCAAGACGACCCTGCTGGAAAAGCTCATCGCCGAGCTGAAACGGCGCGACCACAAAGTGGCCATCGTCAAGCACTCGCACCACGCCGATGACCTCGATACGGCCGCTAAGGACACCTGGCGCTTTACGCAGGCCGGCGCCGAGCTCTCGGCCATCAACTCGCTCGACCACCTGGCCATCTACCGGCGTATGGACCACTTTTTCGACCCGCAGGAGATATCCAGCTCCATTCTGTGGGACTACGACATCATCCTGACCGAAGGATTCAAAGGCAGCCCTTACCCTAAAATCGAAGTCCACCGCGCCGCGCAGGGCAAAGAACTGCTCACCGACCCCCGGCAGTTGCTGGCCGTGGTCACAGACGAGCCGCTGGAAGTGAAAGTACCGCAATATTCCCATGATGACGTGGCTGGCATTGCCGGCCTTATCGAGAGCCGGATAAACGCCAGGGATAACGGAAGTGACCTGGACGTGGTGGTAAACGGTGCCAATATCCCCGTCAGCCCCTCGCTTAAAGACCTGCTGACACGCACCCTGTTCGCCATGATAACCGGTATACAGAGCAACGGCGTTAAAAGCCTGCATGTTTCCCTGAGGAGGAAAGATTGATATTCGAAGCCTCTGATTTTAATTTTAAGGTGCCGTCGGTGGTAGCCAGGGCGCGGCGCGTCCTGATTAAACCCAGCGCCTCCTACCCGCTGCCCTACCCGGTCACCACCAGCGCCGATATGCTCGCCGCCATCATCGCCAGCATCCGGCGGGTCAGCGATGCCGATATTCTCCTCCTGGAAGGTACCGCCGGCGGGATGCCGACCCGCCCCATCTACCAGGCGCTCGGCTATAATTTCCCGCGGGTGCTTACCCTGGACGTCAAGGACTGCATCTTTGTCGAAGTCGATAATCCTCTCCCCAAACCGTTCGCCATGCCGACGTTCTGGGTACCGAATGTGATATTGTCCAGCGATTACCTGATAACCGTAGCGCCCCTGAAGACTTACAACGGCTCCGGCAGCTTTACCATTAAAAACCTGCTTTCCCTGCTGCCGAGCAGCAAGTACCAGGGGGAAGCTGCGGGCGGCTGGGAGAGCCTTTACAGCCTGGGCATAGATAAAGTACTGGCTGACCTCTATTTTACACTTCCCTTTGACCTGGGCATAGTCGAGGGGAAACAGAAGTTCGCCGTGAAACAGGACCCGAATGACGGTGAAGTAGAAGAATACGACAAGGTGTTTGTCGGGGAACCCTATGAGGTCGACCGCGAAGTTGCCGATGCCCTGGGGCTGAAGATTGGCTATCTCGATCTGATAAAATCGGCCAAGGTGGAACTGGGCACACAATAAAAATATCGGGACGGTAATGATATGGCCAAGGAACAAACCGAAGTTCAGCCGGCGGAGGCCCGCTGGGCTATCGCGCTGGACTGGTTCCCGCTGAACCACCGCTCAGTCTCGGTCCTCGTCAAGGACTACCTGTGCTCCGACTGCGCCAGGCGGCTAAGTACCAAAAAAGAGCCCGCGTTAAAAGCTTTGCTCGCCAGTATTGAAAGTTGCTGCTCCAAGAGCCCTGACTTCATTAACGATAGACTGCCCATTCTGGAATCGGCTTTCCGCCTTTTCCTGCGTAACGGCAACCGTCCGTTGACATTGCCGGAACTCAGCACCGAACTGGGCAAGGTGCGCTCCGGGGACATCTACCGCACTTCGCCGGAGGCGCTGCTCCGCATTCTGAAAAACGACTGCTATTACGGAATGCAGGAAATCCCCGGCTAATACCTGACGTTAAATCTCGGGAATTCTCCGGTATATTCCGCCCAGGCCACTACGACCTCTTCCACCCTGGACGCCGGCGGCCCGGCCTTCAGATACTCCACCAGCTTTTCGAGCTTCGGTCTCTCCCCCTCCGCCCGTACCTCCACCGTACCATCAGGCCGGTTGCGTACGTAGCCGGTGAGCTTTAACTCTTCGGCCCGGGTTT
>CAZXYV010000024.1:0-1662 GCA_964645025.1 uncultured Dehalococcoidaceae bacterium
TCATAAATTAGTAAGGAGGATATATGACCAAATTTAGACTATTTTTTGCCGTTTCCCTGGTTGTCATGCTGGCAGTGTTATTGGTACTGCCTGCCTGTACCAAGGAAACGCCCACCCCGACCACGGCAGCCCCGACCACGGCCAAACCGGTAACGCTCTATATCGGCGGTACCTTCGCGCTGACCGGTGCCTATGCCGAGGACACGGCGGCGGTTCTGGCTGGTTTCCAGGACTACGCTAAGTATGTAAATGAGAATAAGAAGCTGGCTCCGTGGCGGACGGAGACATTCCCCGCTAATGTTAACCTGGAAGTACTGTGGCGGGATGATGAGCTCAATCCTCAAAAGGCCTTATCTATCTATGATGAGCTCAAGAGCAAAGGCATACTTGTCTATCGGATATCGGGCTCCCAGACAGCGCTGCCGCTGATGGACCCGCTGAACACGGACCGTATCGGCGCCACCAGTATGGCCGCCGGCCCTTACCTCCTGTCGCCGCCGAAGACCATCTTCACCAACTACCCGCTCTATACCGATGAGATGGGCGCCATCGCCAACTGGTTCCTGGAGAACTGGAAGAAAGCCGGTAATACCGCCAAACCAAGGGTGGCCTACCTCACCGCCGATAGCGCTTCCGGCCGGTCTATTGACATCCCGGAAATGCAGGCTTACCTGGAGAAGGTAGGCTACGAGTTCGCCGGCAAGCAGTTCGTGCCCATGGTGCCGACCACGCCGCCGACCACCCAGCTTTCCTGGCTCAAGGATAACAAAGTCAACCTGGCCATGGGTTTCATGATTAATCCCGGCTCCCAGCCCACCATCAAGGAAGCGGTCAGGCTGGGCATGGGGACTAATCAGGCCTACAAGATAACCTTCGGCTTCGCCGCCCCGAGCCACCTGGCGGTCTTCGCCCCGGCCATGGGCACCCTGGGTGACGGCGTCGTCGTCGCCGGCAGCTACCCTCCCATGGATGCGGATCACGCTAATGTCCCCGGCATTGCTTTCTACAATCAACTAATGGCCAAGTACCGCGCCGATAAGCCGGTGACCCACATCATGTACCTGGCTGGTTTAGTTGAAAGCATGATACAGACAGAGGCACTGCGTCTGGCTGCGCTAAAGGTACCGGCTGGCCAGTTAAAGCCGGTTGATGTGCTGGAGTATGGTTTCTACCAGATTAAGAACCTCAGCACTGGCGACCTGACCCCGCCACTGTCTTTTGGCCCTAGTGATGTCGAAGGGGCAAAAGAGATGCGTATTGATCAGGTCCAGAACGGGAAGGTTGTCTTGCTGGGCAACTACAAAATTCTCGGTATTTACAAGCACGAATAGTCTCCTTTATTCCG
Organism: uncultured Dehalococcoidaceae bacterium; assembly: GCA_964645025.1. Classification (GTDB taxonomy): domain Bacteria; phylum Chloroflexota; class Dehalococcoidia; order Dehalococcoidales; family RBG-16-60-22; genus Fen-1077. The sequence continues at coordinate 1,346 of CAZXYV010000024.1, forward strand.
GGGGCTCCGTCCTGGAGCCCCCGGTAAAAATTCGGCTATCGCTCCAAAGAGCCGGTATCAAAGCACCGTTTTTTGATGTCGGGCTGAACCTGTGAGTATAATAGTAGATGCCTGACAATCTAATGACGGCTAAAGGAGTCTAGGATGGCCGGCGGTTACGTGGGCAGGCTGCTGTTTGTCAACCTTGCCACGGGTAAAATCAACGAGGAAAACCCCGGGGAAAGCCTCTACCGGGATTTCATCGGGGGATATGGCATCGGGGCCAGGATTCTCTACGACCGCCAGAAAGCGGGCGCCGACCCTCTTGGTCCCGAGAA
>CAZXYV010000024.1:1762-5226 GCA_964645025.1 uncultured Dehalococcoidaceae bacterium
GTCATGGGCTCCAAGAGGCTCAAGGCCGTGGTGGCCCGGGGGAATCTGAAGGTGCCTATCGCTGACCCAGAACGCGCCGAAAAGTTAAGGAAAGAGCACCTCGCCGAGGGCAAGGAGTGGTTTGCCCGGTTCGGTATTTACGGCACCGCCGGCCATGCCAGGGAATCGGCCCACAGCGGCGATTCGCCGGTCAGGAACTGGGGCGGCGTCGGGGTTAGCGACATGCCCGATAACTCCGGTCTCGATAAAGAGATTGTCAGGGCTAATGTGGATAGAAGGGGCGGCTGCTGGCATTGTCCATGTGCCTGTAAAGCTACCATGAAAATGGGTCCGGCCGAATTTAAATACCCGGCCGGCGCCCAGCGGCCGGAGTATGAATCCACCGCCGCCTTCGGGGCGATGTGTCTTAATAGCAATTACCCGGCCGTTATCCTGGCCAACCACCTCTGTAATCTCTATGGTATGGATACCATTTCCACCGGCACGGTCATCGGCTTCGCCATGGAGTGCTACGAGCACGGTATCATCACCCGGAAAGATACCGGCGGCATTGAGTTGACCTGGGGCAACCCTCAAGCTATGCTCGCCATGTTGGAGAAAATTGCCCGGCGTGAGGACGTCGGTGATGTCCTGGCGGAAGGGGTCAAGAGGGCCGCCGGGAAAATCGGCCGGGGCGCCGAACAATACGCCGTGCACATCGGGGGGCAAGAACTGGGACTCCACGACCCTAAAAACAGCGGCTTCATGGCCTACCGCGGTAAGCCAATGATGGCTATGTACCAGATGGACGCTACCCCCGGACATCACACTACCGGTTTCGGGCCTTCCCAGTTCATGGGGTATGTCCTTAACGCTGCCGGCGTGTGCCTGCACAGCAACATCGGCATACGTGACCCGAATAAATACCTGGCGGGATTCCTCAGCGCCGTCACCGGCTATGAGCGCTCTAGCAGCGAACTGGAGAAGGTCGGCGAGAGGATTGGCAACATGAGGCACCTCTTCTCCCTGCGTGAAGGTGATGTACCCATCCGGCGCTTCGTGCACCCCAGAATCCCCGGCCGCCCGCCTTTTAAAGAGGGCCCGCTGGCCGGAGTCACGGTGGACATGGAAGCGCAGGCTTACTGGAACCTCGGTGCCCTGGACTGGGACCCGGTAACTAATAAACCGAGCCGGAAAAAGCTGCTGGAACTCGGTCTGAATGATATTGCCGATGAGCTGTGGCCGCCGGATAAAATGCCCGGCCCTTCCGGCATCATGCCCATGAGTTAAAGCATTAGTTTGAAATAGCTCTGATTACCAGGACAATTATAATAATCTACGTATTTGTTTAGAAACGAGAGGTATAACCTTGCCTGATATTGCTAAGGTAACACCAGACATCTGGCGCAATCTGTTTTCTCCTGCCTCGGTGGCCGTTATCGGGGCCTCCAATACACCCGGGTCGTGGGGAAATAATGCCATGAAAGGTGTCCTCAGCGCCGGGGACCGGCGGGTCTATCCGGTCAATCCCAACTCTCCCGAGGTCCTCGGGAAAAAGGCCTACCGCAGCGTGGTGGATATCCCGGACTCGATAGATTTGGCGGTGATAGTCGTCACGGAAAAGCTGGTGCCCGATATCCTGCGCCAGTGCGTTGCCCGGGGGATAAAAGCGGCCGTGATTATTACCTCTGGGTTCGGGGAAACGGGCGAGCCGGGCCGGAAAATAGAAGCGGAGCTCGTGGAGATTGCCCGGCAGGGAGGCCTGCGTTTCATCGGGCCGAACAGCATGGGGCATGCCGATACGGGGTCGCCGCTGACCACCTTCCAACAGATGGGGGAAATGCCTCGCGGGCCGGTAGCTGTACTATCCCAGAGCGGCAGCACCTGTATGAGAATTGTGCGCGCTTTAGGGGAGGTGGGGGTGGCCTGCAGCAAATACGTCAGCACCGGCAACGAAGCCAGTCTCTATCTGGAAGACTATCTGGAGTATCTGGCTGATGATGACGCTACGAAACTGATTGTCGCCTATATAGAAGGGCTGCGCGACGGCAGGCGTTTTTTTAATCTGGCTAAAGAGATAACGGCACAAAAACCTATCGTCGCTGTCAAGGTAGGCGGCACCGCCGAGTCCGCCCAGGCCGTCATGTCCCACACCGGGGCGCTGGCCGGCTCCGATGCCGTCTATACCGCCGCTTTCCGACAGTCCGGGGTCATCCGGGCCGAAGATGACGATGAGCTCTGCGACGTCGTTTATGCGCTGCTCAATAGCCCCTGGCCCCGCAGTAACCGGGTCGGCATATTGACCATCGGTGGTGGCCAGGGGGCATTAATGGCGGAAATTTGTGAAAAAGAGGGTCTGGCGGTTGGTAAACTCGAGCCGTCGACGGTAGAAAAACTAGATAAAATTTTACCCTCGCGCTGGCCCCGCCGTAATCCCGTCGATATGGCCGGGCCCAGTGCGGCCGAACTATCTCATGTCGCCAACCTGCTCTGGCCGCTGATAGAAGATAAAAACCTGGATATTATCCTGCTGCTGGTCCCGTTAATCATGGATAAAAGCCTGCTCACCAGCCGTATCGGTCTTAAACCCGAGCAGGTCCAGGCTTACCGGGAGAAAGAAGAACGCAATATCATGTTAATCAGGGAAAATATCGAGAGATACCAGAAACCGGTGGCGCTGATGTGGCAGGGGCGTGGGGTTAACAGCGACCCGACGATTGCATCCCTTTTGCGTAAAGGTAAAATCCTGACCTTCTCCAGCGCCCGCCGCACTGTCAGGGTCCTTCACCATTTGGCCTGGTACCGGCAATATCTGGCGGCTACTGCAGGCAAATAATAGCTTTTTATCCGGGGGGAAATATGAGTAATATAAGTAAAATCATCGACAGTGTCAGACAGCAGGGCAGGACGGTACTAACGGAGATAGAAGCCAAGCAAGTCTGCCGCGAGGCCGGAATCAACACTAACAGCCCCATGCTGGCCTCGTCTCAAAAGGAGGCCGCCTCCCTGAGTGACAAAATCGGCTTTCCGGTGGTGTTGAAAGTGGCCTCGCCGGACATTACGCACAAGACCGATGCCGGCGGCGTGAAAGTCGGGCTGAAAAACAAGACAGAAGTGAGGCAAGCCTACCGGGAAATCATGGCCTCCATACGGCCTAAATACCCCGAAGCTAAAATCGACGGCGTTTCCGTGCAGGGCATGGCCCGGCCGGGGACAGAAATAATCATCGGCATGTTCAAAGACCCGCAGTTCGGCCCGGTAATCATGTTCGGATTAGGGGGTATTTTCGTGGAGGTCTTAAAGGACGTCGCTTTTAGAATCATACCCATCGTCCGGCGGGATGCGACGGAAATGATGAAAGAAATCAAGGGGTATGCCCTGCTCCAGGGCTACCGCGGGCATGAGCCGGCGCATATACCGTCTCTGGAAGATATGCTGCTTAAAGTGTCCGATTTTGTGGAGAAAACGCCCGGGATTAAGGAGAT
>CAZXYV010000024.1:5326-10194 GCA_964645025.1 uncultured Dehalococcoidaceae bacterium
ATATGCTGCTTAAAGTGTCCGATTTTGTGGAGAAAACGCCCGGGATTAAGGAGATTGACCTGAATCCCGTGTTCGCTTACCAAGATACCGCGCTGGCGGTAGATGCCCGGATTGTACTAGAGGAAAAAGGAAGTTAGCAGGTTTTTCTTCTCCCTTGTGTGGGGTAGGGGCGGGTTTTAAACCCGCCCCTACTTTTTGGCCTTTTTATCTACGGTCCTGATGACTCCCTCTGCTTCCAGGTCGGCAATATCTTTAGATTTGTATCCCAGCTTGAGGAGAATCTCCCCGGTATGCTGCCCCAGCAGCGGCGCTGGTCCCTGCGGGCGTCCCGGCGTCCTGGAGAGTTTTAACGGCAGTCCCAGCATCTTTACCTCCCCGCGGGTGGGGTGATTTACGGAGATAATCATTTCATTGGCCGCCATCTGCGGATGGGCGCACACCTCCTCGTAGGTTAAGCAGGGGTCGCAGCGCATTTTAGCGTCTCTGAATATCTGCGCCCATTCGTCACGGGTCTTCCGGCTGAAGGCCTCGTCCAGGAGGCGCCCTATCTCCTCCCGGTTTTCCTGCCGGGCGGCATCGGTATTGAACTTAGGGTCGTTGGCCAGGTGCTCCACGCCGATTACCTTACAAAAGGCAGGCCACATGGGGCCGGTCCCGAAGATGGTCATCACGTCTCCGTCTTTAGCGCGGAAGGGGCCGAAGGGCGGTGTGCCGTAGCTTCTGCCGGACTTATAGGGCATCTGGCCATCGGTCAAATACTCGGCGAAACTGGAGAATTGGAGATACAAAGCGGCGTCCAAGTTGTTCACCGTCAGAGCCTGTCCCACACCCGTCCGTTCGCGCACGAATAAAGCCGTCATAATGGCATAAGCTACCAGTATCCCGCCGACATGGTCACAGGCCGGGAAGGGGAGCATCTGCGGGGCGCCGCCGGGGTATCCCATGAGGCTGACCATACCGGACATGGCCTGGCTCCACATGTCGCCGCCGGCGCGGTGCGCGACAGGGCCGGTCTCGCCATAGCCGGAGAAAGAGCAGTAGATGATTTTGGGGTTGATTCTGGATACCGCTTGATAGCCTATCCCCAGCCTGTCCGCGACGCCGGGACGGAAGCTTTGTATCACTACATCCGCCTCACGTGCCAGCTTCAGGACGATTTCCAGTCCCTTCTCCGTCGTCACGTCGATAGCAAGGTCTTTTTTACCGCGGTTGCAGGCCATCCAGGAAGCGGTATCGGGCAGCCGGGCGACGGCGCCGGTATCGAGCCTGTCATCCATGCCGGCGGGAAGCCCCGACCGCTGCGCTTCTCCCTGCACCCTTTCGACTTTAATTACTTCCGCGCCTAAATCGGCGAGCATCGTCGCGCCGAAGGGTGCGGCGACGGCGATGCTGAAGTCCAGGACTTTGATACCTTCCAGAGGATAAACCATGCTAACCTCCTCCGCGTTACTGGCTCTATTTATCCAGGAGCTTGTAGAACTTGTTCCGGGCGTGAATGGCATCCCTGACGCCCATATCCCTCCTGGCTTTGAAGAAGCTGAACTCATCTTCCTCAAAATGGATATTGGTCTGCATGGTATGCATCATCCAGGAGTTGGTCATGCCGCTGGTAATACCCATGGCGTCGCAGACGGCCTGCTTGGCGGCCCTGCCCATGGCGATACCGTCGCGCGGGAACTTCGCAAATCCCTCGGCGTAGCGGTTGACCTCGTCTTCCAGCTGGTCGGCGGGGACGGCCCGGTTAATGAGGCCGATGCGCGCCGCCTCCTTGCCGTCAATCATGCGGCCGGTCAGGCACAGGTCCATCGCGTGCGTCAGTCCGCAGCGCAGTATCATCAGCGGCGTAATCGTCACCGCCGGTATGCCCAGCCTGACCTCGATTTCACCGAACTGGCAGTCCTCGGTGCCGACGATGAAATCGCACCCGAGGAACATGTCCATTATCGCCCCCAGCAGGTAGCCGTGCGCCTGGACGACAGTTATCTTGGGGAAGAAGAGCATTTTTAAAGCCCCTTCGTAAAATACCTTCCGGTCGAACTTCAGCCGGTTCCTGATTTGAGACCGAGGCGCCTTCTCCCCGGACTTGGGCTCCTTCCAGCCGTAGACGAAACCGACTTCGTCCAGGGGGGCGCCGGCGGCTAAAGCGCGGCCCGCCCCCTTGATAATGAGGACTTTGACATCGTCGGCCTCCGCTGCCATGTCCAACGCCTTGTCCAGGTCTTTCACGCCGGTGTTCAACGTCTCCGGCCTGTTCAAGGTGATACGGGCAACGTAGCCGCTCTTTTCATAGATGACGTCTTCAAAATCGGCTGCTTTCTTAAACTTCAACATAACTGCCTCCTGAAACCCTTAAGGAACTGTATTGATTCATTCCTGCGCAACCCCTCTCCCTTGAGGGGTTCACCCTGAAGGTTCTCCCTGAAGGGAGAGGGAAGGGTGAGGGTGAAATTCTGCATGTTTATTCCCCCTCACCTTAATCCTCTCCCACGGCGGGGAGAGGAGAAAAGAGTGTTAACGTCTTCATTCGAATACGCCTTCCTGCATCAGACCGGTGAACTCATCATCGGACATACCCAGTATTTTAGTACAAACGTATTCCGTGTGCTCGCCGAGGAGCGGACTGGGCGAATACGCCTGGGCCGGAGTTTTTGAGAGCTGGAAGCTCTGCCCCAGGTGGGTGAACATCCCCATCTCGCTGTGCTGCATCGGCCAGTAGAGATTACGCTGCCGGAGCTGGGGGTCTTTAAACACGTCGGCCGCGTTGGCGACTACGCCCGCCGGTACGCCGGACGCCTGCAAACGGGACATCACATCCTCCGGCGTCAGTTCGGTCGTCCAGGCACCGATTAGTTCATTGAGCTCGTCTTCGTGCTGCTTCCGGTGGAACATGGTATCGAACCGGGGGTCGGCCGCGTATTCCAGGTGGCCCATTTCCCGGCAAAGGCTCTGCCACTCTGTCTCGCTGGATACGGCGATGGTGCACCAGCGGTCGTCGCCTTGGCAGCGGTAGACCCCATGAGGTGCGGCGGCAGGGGACGCGTTACCGATTCTCTCCGGCTCTTTGCCGCTGGAGAGGTAATCCAGCACCCCCGGCAGGATGAAATAGATGGCCGTTTCGAACTCCGACAGGTCCAGTAGCTGGCCTTTCCCGGTCCTTTTACGATAATCGAGCGCGGCAATCAGGGCCGCCGAAGCAAAACGCGGGCTGATGCTGTCGGTATAGGCGGAAACGCCCACCGGCAGAGGCCCCTCGCCCGGCCAGCCGATGAAGTTGGGCAGTCCCGCGATGGGCACCAGCACCATGCCGAAAGCGGGCAGCCGGGTATAAGGCCCCCAGGAACCATAGCCGCTTTGCCGCAACATGATGATATCCGGCCGGAGCTTTTTCAGTTCCTCGTAGCTCAACCCCCACTTTTCCATGTTGCCCGGGGTATAGTTTTCCATGAAGACATCACACTGGACGGCCAGCCTTTTAGCCACCTCGCGGGCTTTGGGGTTATCCATGTTCAGGGCCAGACTAAGGATGTTAGAACTGTAGTAATTGAAATAGCCGGTGCGGTTGAGATTGGGCTTTTTGTCCTTGTAAGGCGCCGATGTCCTCAGCGTGCAGGGGCGGTGGCTCGTTTCGACGCGGATGACCGTCGCCCCGTGGTCGGCGAAGAATTTCATGGTGAGCGGGCCGACTATCGCCCAGCAGAAGGCAAATATGGTCAGGCCGCTGAAGACACCTTTCCTTTCATCCGTGTCCAAAGTGCTTCTCCCTTTAAATGACTCCGGCCTGTTTCAGCGTGATGATGTCCTGCCGGGAAAACCCCAGCTCGCTGTAGACCGCGACGTTATGCTCACCGATTAACGGAGCCCGGAACCGTATCGAGCAGTCGACCTCTGACGACCTGACGAACTCTTTCGGATAGGTGATAGTCGTCCCCAACTCCGGGTGGGCGATGTCCGTCCAGAAATTCCGGGTTTTAAGGCAATCGTCATGTAATAAATCATTTATGCTGGAAAGGGGGCCGAGGGATACCCCCCGGCCTACGGCCCCGTCCTGGAGTTCTTTACCGGTATGTGTCAGGAAGAACATACCCACCGGATGCTCAATTTGCCGTATCTCTGCCGGGGTGACGGTAAACATATCGAAGCTGTTCCAGTCCATGTTGCGTAGGAAATCGGTCGCCCCGCCCTCGCTGTCCATCCAGGCCACCAGCGCGCTCAAAGACTTGGCGCCCGTCCGCCCGCCGATAATGTTAAAGAACACGTAGCCGTCCCGGCAGGGCCATACCTGCCGCTGGCTGGCTTCGTGGTTCACTCCGGCACGGAAGGCGCCGGCCCGCCTTAATATCCCCTGGTTAAGCTCCCACGTCGGTACGGCGTTGGCCTGGAACCAGGCGGCGCTTTGCTGCATCGAGATGTCAACGTGCTGCCCCAAGCCGGTAGCCTCGCGGTGATGGTAGGCCACCAGGCTGCCCACGGCGGCGTCCGCCCCGGCATGAAGGCAGGCCTGCGGTATGCTGATGTGCACCGGCGGGCCGTCATACTCGCCGGTCTGGTACACCGTCCCGCTCAGGCCCATCACCACCAGGTCAGAATCTTTGTAGTCCCGATAGGGTCCTGTCTGTCCGAAAGGCGTGATGGACGCCATGATAATGCCCTTTTTTATACTGTCGAGGTCGGTGTAGTCCAGGCCCAGTTCGTCCAGGTAGCCCGGCGCGTAAGATTCGATAACGAAATCGGCGGTCTTCATGAGCTTTTTAAATATATCGCGGCCGTCCGCTGTCTCGATATTCAGGGTAATGCCCCGCTTGTTGGAGTTATAGGCGAACCAGTACAGGCTTCTCTCCGGGTGCGGCACATCGCCCCAGAAACCCCCG
>CAZXYV010000024.1:10294-13399 GCA_964645025.1 uncultured Dehalococcoidaceae bacterium
GTACTTCCTGGCAAGTTTTAACGCCTTTTGCGGGGCTACCTGGCTGAGCAAGCCCACCGCATAAAGTATATACTGTTCATCGAGATAGAATGCGGGGTTTTTGGGCTTCAAGAGAAACGGGTTCTCCTTACGGAAAAGGACGCCTGAGAGAATTTTACGGGGGTCGGATGAAAATATAATCGGGCCTCCCGTGCCGATAACGCTTTTCACGCCGGTCAGGTCCTTGCCGTGCTGAATCAGCTTTTCCCCGGTGGGGCCGTAAATAACCTCTATCTTACCGGCATGACGCTCCATGGCTACTTCCACCATGAGACAGGACAGCAGTAGATGGCAGGCGAACTCCGCTTTAGTTCCGGGGAGTTTACCCCGGTGAAATTTTGCCACGATGGCGGTAAAGTCGGGCGGGGTCTCTTTCTCCCTGGCGAGCTCCAGCAGCCTGTCCAGATTGTACTTCAGCCCCAGGTCGCCTTCTACCGTCCTTTTCTCGTAAGGCTCCGGCAGACCGACCAGCATCACGTCCGACCGGCCGGGATTGCCTTTAGCTATCGAGTGAACGTCGGTAGTCGCTCCGCCGGGGTCGATGACGATAAGCTCACCGAACCCGGCATCATCGCCCCAGCCGTCGGCTATGAGCCTGGCCGCTTCCAGCACGGCGGAGGGCGTCGGCATGATGACGTCTTTAATAATGGCTTTAGCTTTAGCGATGCCTTTAGCCTCGATGATGTTCTTCATGAAAAGCTCACGTATTTCTTTATTGCACGAGGCGGCGTCCAGCACGCCTATCTCCGGCATGACGTTACGCGTATAGACAACGTTTTTCTTATTATCATGGAAAATGGTCTTGATTTCATCATGGGTGGTCTTGTTGCCGGCGACGATGATATTCGTTATTTCGTGTCCGGTCGACGCGAACATCCGGGCATTGTGGATGATAACCTGCTCGTCACCGCCGTCCGTGCCGCCGGCCAGCAGCAATATATCGGGGGCAGTAGCTTCTATCTCTTTTACCTCTTGCCGGGTAAGCTTATAAGAATAGCAGGCAATGACTTTCGCCCCGGCGCCTAAAGCGGCCAGGCTGGCGGCTTTGCTGGTGAGCTCCGGCACGAAACCGCAGCAGACCATCCGCAGGCCGCCGGCGGCGCTGGAGCAGGCGAGCGCCTCCTTTTTATCCAGGTTACTGATTTTGGTTTTATCACTGATTATTTTCAGGGCTTCTTCCAGCCCCAGCGTGATATCGGTGTCTACCGTCGAAGGCACGCGGGCGGTGGCGACTACCTCGACTTTAGCGAGGTCAACGGCCACTACCTTGGTAAAGGTGCTCCCGAAATCAACCAGTAGTCGGATATCGTCCATCGTTCGCTCTATCGTTCTGGTTCAATTACATCTTGCCTCTCGCCTTGAGGTCCGGCTTGAGGTCAGTCTCTATCACCGCCTGGATATCCGTCTCAGGTGGATAGACACGGTTGAAGCCGAGCCTCTTAAAACGCGGTTCGACTTCCTTGGGGTCGTATCTGCCGATGACCAGGTTGCCGCCGATATAAAGGAGCACATCTCCCAGGCCGGCTTCCTTCCGTTTCTCGTCAAACCCTTTTAAGTCCAGCTCGGCCATGCCGTAGAGCGAGGTCATCAGGATGGCGTCGGCGTTCGTTTCCTGGGCTACGCTGATAAACTCCTCCGGCGTGACCTGCATGCCCAGCGCCACCACTTTAAAGCCGGCATCCTGGAGCGCGCGGGAGACTACCTTCGTGCCGATGACATGGGCATCCATCCCGACCGTGCCGGTGATTATGGTCGGAGTTCTTTTCATGGTTTCTCCTTCCGGGCTTAGCGCAATATGTCAATCGAGGAGTTTACTGGTTGTAGGGCGGCAACCCCACTATTTTGCCTCGGCTGAAGCTCCACAGGTCCCTGACGGCGGTATGGTAGTCCGCCTTGCGTCCTTCCAGCTTTTCCCGCTCCGCTATTTTCTGGTGGTGATACTCTTTAATCTCGTCAGGTATGGGGAGGTTACCGAACTCGAGATAGCGGCAGGCGCCTCTGGCGTCCCTGACTCCCAGCACCTTATCTCTGACGGTGATATTGGGGCTCCACGGCGAATCGAGCACGCCGGACTCGACGGCTTTTATCACGCCCTGGACGATATCGCCGTCGCCGAGCTCCAGCACTCTGTCCAGTATCGCCCTGACCTCTATCTCCGTCACCCTTTCTTCCGTGACCATATCTTGAACATCGATTTCAATCCTCTGTTCCCGTATCACGTCGAAAATCCACTTGGCCGCCCGGTAGCTTACCGCATTGGTGTCTTTAGTGGGCAAGCCGGCCCCCTCGTCGATGCTTCTCAGGTCGACGGCGCTGCTCCGGGATAGCGCCCCGACCATGGACACGTAGCAGAGATAGGCAAATGCCCCTCCCATGTCCATGGCGACGGGGAAAAGGGGAGTCTGGGCGGGACAGGTGCCGGTAATCATCGTGTCCTGATAGCCGAACTTATCGAGGTACTCCCGGATAAGCCTCGGGGCCAGCTTTATCCAGGCCATGTCCTGGGCCATATTGCCCATGCAGTGCACGATAGGGTACAGCGCTTTCTGTCCCTGCTCCGCCGCCGTCACCGCTTCGATAATCATTGCCACGATATTGACGCTCAACGGGAAAGGTGCGCCGGGCAGCCACCCGTGGAGGTCCATGCAGAGTATCACGCCTCTGTCGGCATACCAGCCGGCAATCCTCTGGCCGTTCTGGCTTTTTTCCACCAGCTCCCGGATGGCCATCTTTTTCGAGTAGCTGCCCCAGGTCAAAAAAGTCATGCCCCCCTCGTATGTTGTCAGCCCGGAAGCGATGGCGATTTCCCCGCCGGCTCCCCGGGGGCTGAAAGCGGCATCGACGCTTTCCACGAGCTGGCGGGTCTTTTTAACGCCCTGATTGATGATGGGATACCCGTTCAGTAGCGGCTGGCCGGTCCGGTAGCACTCCTGGAGAATCCCCTCGACCTTCTCGTACTGGCCGAGCCGTGTGTAGCTATCGGTCGTTACCGGGATAAGCACCACGCCCGAGTCCCGCAGGCCCTGGCAGAGCTCAATCATCTTTTCGAGTATGGGCGTGCCGGCC
>CAZXYV010000025.1:0-11954 GCA_964645025.1 uncultured Dehalococcoidaceae bacterium
TCCGGTGGGCGAGTCCCCGGCCAGCTATCAGCGGTTCTCCATCTGGGGAGATACCCTGACCATTATCGGCGGCGAAGAGCCTGACGGCTCTAACTGCAATATCTATTACGGTACTTTGCACACGCTGGATGCAGATGGTTCGACTATCCCGGCCAAGTACGAGGACCTGGTGGCTACCGGGGCCTGTGGTTACGCCGCCATAGAGGGGGCGGCCGGCGCTATCAACCGGGTCAACGTCGGCGGCACGATGACCGCCGGCGAGTTCCGGCTCTGGGGCAGCGAACGGCTGGGCATCTTTCGGGAAAGACTCAAGCGGCTGGGCCGGCGGCAGAGGGTCAGGACTCAGCAGCTCTTTAAGTCCGAAGAATGACCGGCCAACCGGAGATATCAGAGATGGAAGCGTGGATTGAGTTTATCAAGTCGGCGGTCCGGCCTTTTATCATCGTCTGGGGGTCTATCCTGTACGGTATATGTGTCATCAGGGAGATTGAAGTGCCGGACCTGCTGGCGGTACTTGTCACCGCTGTCATCATCGAATACTTTGGTGAAAGGGCCGTTCTCAGGTTCAGGGAAAATTCGGGGAACGGAGGTACGAAAGGGGAATCATGAGACAACTAAGTTCGGCGCTATTGGCCGCCCAGAAGCAGGCATCCAGCGTCCCCTATATCAAAGTTACCGCCGCAAAAAAAATCGCCGGCGTTGTCAGGTACGACTGGAGCCGTCTTTACACCGGTGCCGAGGATGATTACTATCATGCCCTGACCATGCCCGGCGATGGCTCCCTTGTCCGGGCCAGGTCAACGCCTCCGGTCGATTCCAGGAAGCTCTACCGCCAGCGGGTGGCCGGTCCCGGTCCGGGAAGCGATTTCAGCCAATGGACTTATACTGGCCAGTACAACGCCGTCGTGGTGGTGGCGGCTTCCCTGGGGGCCGAGGTCTCTATCTTCTGGATCAATACCAACCGGGAGGTAAAACGTATCAAGAGTACCGATAACGGCGCCAGTTGGGGGAGCCCAGAACTCGTCGACTATAACCCAACCACGGCTATTTACGGTCTGGCGGCAGCTTATAAACCCAATGGCGACCTGGCCATTTTCTTTGCCGACCAGGCGACACTTTACGTGAAAAAGAATGTGGGTGGCCAGTGGCAGACCAAGGCGACCTGGGATAAAACCACCGGCAATTTATCCGGCGTGGCTGCTATTTATGACGGCGATTGGTGCCTCCTGGTCACCGGCAAGGACAGCGCCGGCAATTTCAAGCTCTGGAGCCTGGTCTATGGTGATGGCGGTGAAGTTACCGCCGGCAGCTGGTCGACGCTGCAAGAGCTGGCCTCGGCTCCCTCGGGAGGCAGCTTCGAATACCGGCAGCCTTTCCTGGATAAGACGGACGTCTACCGGTGTTTCTTTATCGAGGCGTTTACCGGCAACGAAGCCTACAACCGGCCTTTCTGGTCGCACGCCGTGTCTGGCGCGAGCTTCATCGATGGCCTGTGGCGGGAGCCGGTGCCGTTTAACCTGTCATCGGCGTACGGTCTGGCCATGGCCCACCATGGCGATTACGGCTGGCTGACTTCTCCCGTTGGCGTGTGGCGGGCATCGCTGGTGGCCCAGAGCCTCGACCTGACGGCGGACGTTATGAGTGTCCGGCAGGAGCTTGGTGAAAAGGTGGGTTCATTGACCGTGGAGTTGCATAATGAAGATGGAAAGTATGCCGCCCCGGGGCAGGGAGACCTGGTTGTCCTTGATAACGGCTGCCAGGTCGAGTTCAGCCCGGGCTATGTGACCCCGGCCGGTAACGAATGGAGCGACGGCCCAAGCTTTTATCTTGAGTCCTGGGAGCATACCAGCGCCGGTGGCCTTGCCAGCCTGGTCCTGCAGGCCCGGGACGGCTGGGCAGCGCTCGGCGCATGGCAGGCCAGGCAGCAGTTCCGCTGGAATAAAACCTCCGATGATTACAGCGTTAAGTCGATTATCGCTTTTATCCTGGGCAGGGCTGGCCTGAAGCTGGAGGTAAAATCGCAGTCGGCGGTGATAACCGGTTTCTACCCGGACTTCACGGTGCACCCGGGTGATGATGGCCGGACGGTCATCGGCCGGCTGCTGTCTTTCGTTCCCGACCTGTTGTTTATCGAAGGTAATAACGCCTATATCGTCAATCCGCTCTCGTCCGATAGCTCCGTTTATAGCTACGGTATTGAACACGTAATCACGGAAGGCCGTTACCAACGGGCAGCCCCGGGTAAGAACCGGGTGCAGGTGGAAGGTGATGCCAGCGGTGTACTGGTTCTGGCGGACAATTTTAACTGGGACGAGATAGACCGGCGGTACGACCGGCTGAGCCAGGTAGGGGATAAAAACCTGGGCACGGTGGCCGAGGCCCACGACCGCGGCCTGGCTATTTTAAGGGAAATGGAGATTGAGGCGGTGGGTGGCACGATTGTTATACCCGTTAACTGCGGGCAGCAGCTGTGTGACGTCATTGACATTACCGATGCGCCAGCCGGCCTCGATGCATCTAAAAGAAGGGTGCTTGGCCTGGTCCTGGTCTACCAGCCGCGGCGCGGGGAATACCGCCAGCGTTTGCTGCTGGGAGGGGTGTAGCTGTTTGCGGAAGGAGCCTGTAACATGAAACTGAAAAAAGCGGAGCTAAGGAGTTTCAACTCCGGCAACTATACGGCTACTATCCGTATCGCCGGGGGGTATAAGGTCTACCTGGAAGACGTGACCGTGGCCAGGAATCTGGCATCGGCGGAAATGGTGACCGGGCGCAAGGTAGCGGTGATATTTTTTGATGAGTACAGTCCCAGAGACGCGGTCGTCGTGGCGGTCTATTCCTGACCCTTGAACTTATCCAGCTTGCTATGGAGCCGGTCGAGAGCGCTGAAGATTTCCTTCTGGGCGGCGAGGGCCTCTATGGTGAGTTCCCCCTTGTTTTGGAACCTGTCAAAGGCGGTCGAGATTTCTTGCCTGGTGGCGGGGACTTCTTTGATGGATTCCGGCTGTTTCCGGGCGCACCCGGGCGGTACCGGTCGATTTAAAGCTCCGCGGCCTGGGGGCACCGTTTCCTCGACGGCTTTTTGGGCCAGGGGCTGCGGCTTTTCGATGACCTGCGGTTCTATTCTACGAGCGATTGTTTCCTGCTTCACCGGGGTCTTACCCATGTTCTCGGCGAAGGCCATCAGGACGCGGTTTTGCTCGGCGGCGCCCTTCTTAAGCTCATGCGAGGCTTCGGCGAGACTCTGGACCGCGCTGGTATGGCTGGCCAGGTGCTGGGCATATTCCGCGATAGCCGAGGAAAACTTATCCAGGGCCTGCTCGGTAGTGTCCATCTTCTTTTCCGTGGCTTCTATTTTACGTGTCAGCATCCGGTTGGAGCGCTTCTCCTCGTTGATAACCGGAGCGAAAATACCCCGGTGTACCAGATTGCCGCCGCGTAACAGCTCGCCGCCGTAAAGGAAGACGGTGAGCAGTACCAGGGCGATGACGACGAAGATCAGGCCTTGCTGGCTCTGGAAGAAGAGCAACGGCAGACCGAGGAAAGGAATCTGTTTACCAACCGTACCCCGGATATCTATCGGCCTTATGGTGAACGGGTCCTCGCCGGTATTATCACCCTTGGTACGGAAGCCCAGGGATGGCACGGTCTTGACTTCTATCACGCGGTGGGATACCACCGGTGGGTAGTTATAGTAGTCCCGCACCATGGTAGGGACGTTATAGATAATGATATCGCCCACCTTGACATCACCGGCGTTGATGGGTTTAATCATCATCAGACTGCCGGAATGGAGCGTGGGTTCCATGCTGTGGCCGAAGATAGGCATAAAAGGCAAAGTGCCCTTTATCGTCAGGAACCCCATGATGCAGGCTATGAATAAAAATATCAGTCCGATGGCGCGTTTCATAGACCTATCTTACCTCTGCGTAACCTCGCAATAAAGCTCAGGGACGATGTTCCAACCCGCCCCCCACTCGCTGAGCTCGCTGGAGACCAGGCGGTAGGCGCCGCCCCATAATTGTACGGTATATTTCTTGGCGGAACCGCCTTCGATATTAAGGGAGGCCACCCCGTTTTCCAGGCTCAACACGCGATAGACCGGCGGCTTCTGCGCTTCCAGCGATTTAGCCACATAAAGCTGCATATTAAGGTAAGAATAGGCTTTAATAAGCTCGGCGGTATTGGTCAGGTAAATTTTGACATTAAGGTCGCCGGTATAATCGGGATGCGGAGTAATTTCGAACAGGTCGCCCAGCGGCACTTCGGCCTGGGTCACTTTCTCCTCGTAGTTGACGGCGACATATACCTGGGTGACGGAGGCCGACCAGTGTACTTTATCACCTTTCAGGCTGATGCCCGCCTGGAGGTTATCTACCTCTTCCCATGTCCACCGCTTGGCGGTGGCCGGATTCCCTTTCCATTCGTAGGATTTGGTGACGTAGGTACTGCCGGTCTGGACTTCCTCTTTACCTTCGTAGACGTTACCATAGGTCTTGATAGCCGGCTTGGCATAACCGTTATGGTCGCCGCCGTCGGTTGAGCCGGCAAAGCGGAAGAAGATGCTGATGCTCTTGATTTGTTTGACCTTACCTTCTTCAAGAGGTTTATGGTTGGTAAGATTATACAGGTCCGTGCGATACTGGTTGAAGCGGGTACTGCCCAGGTAGGTCTGTCCGTCATCGGCGGGAAAATCATCAACCTTGTCCCAGTGCTCGCCTGCATCAGGGTACTGAAACGCGATTTCCGTTTCATCACCGGGGGCATTCGGCGAAAGGATTTCGGCATTGAACAAGCCCCCGGGCATGACCTGCTGCCAGTCGGGCTGTTCAACCGATGGCACATAGGTGGCCCAGGCGCCGTCGGCGAAAGTGCCATCCAATGTCGTCACCGTGGTATTCGCATAGGTGTAGGCGAACGTACCGGTGGTCAACACCAGGGCGAGTACTAAAATTCCGCTAAATACCAGTGTCTTTTTCATTTCTTGCCTTTGTCCTCAGCGCTTTTCAGGTTAAGGGAAGGTTTTTTAAGGACTGGTAGGGTAGTGGGACGCTGTTACCCGACTACCCTACCACGCCGCAAGCATATTGCCAATTATTACCTCTGGGCGACTTCGCAGAACAGTTCCGGGGTCGCCGAACCCTGCCATCCGTTGAACGGACGGACGTGGGTGATATAGAAACCTCTCTTGATTCTGAGGCTCATGTTGGCGCTGCCGTCAGTGAACAGGCTGACCGAGCCGTTGTCGAGGGTAAGCATCACCCAGTCATTGACATCGGGGCCGCCGCTCTCATTGATATCCAGGATGGCAGCGGAGTCACGGTCGACCATTTCCAGCTGCAGGGCCAGGACGCGGTAGCGTTTGACCAGGTCGTCGGCATTACCGATGGTGACGGTCGTTACCAGGTCACCGGTATAGCCGACAGCCGGCGAGATATTAAAGATGGTGTTGGGTCCGCCGATGGAACCCTTGTAGAACCCGAAGGCGTTCCAGGTAACGGCAGCGGAGCCGGTATAGTTGGCTGTGACATCGGCGAAGTTGGAGTCGACGGAGGTGGCATTCAGGCTGGTGGTGGCGTTAATGAAGCCGAAGGCGAAGACGCCGCCGGTTAAGGCCAGCGCCAGGAGGGCGGCTCCCACCAGGTATACGCCCATGCCCCTGGAGACAGCGAACGTGAGTTTGTCATCATCGTTGAGCACCATGTCGAACTCGGCGCTCCCCTTGACCTTGGTGCCGTTTAGCCTGGCGGTGGCTCTATCGGGGATGCCGAACTCTTTCCGGAATTGGTCGCGGGCTTCGCTGACAGTTTGTCCGGCCAGGTCAGCCACTTCGTATTGGTCCATGAATTTGATTTCTACCATTTTTATTTTTCCTCCTGAGTTTAGTTTTGGTTTAACTTTTCTATTTTACCTTTAAAGTGGAGAGGGCTTCCGCCTGCCCGGTATTCCCGGGGCACCCTCCAGCTTGTTTTTTTCTTCATCTCATCTTCTTATATATCACTCCCCCCAATTACCTGATAGTATTGCCTTATGATTTGTCACTAATAAAAGACTTGAAGCGGGCCATCAGACTTTCTTTAAACTCGTTGAACTCCGCCCGCGTTACATATTGACTTGAGCCGGCATTTTTAGTGGCCTTGTTGCGGATTAATACGGGCAGGCTTCTCTGGGCGGCTTCGAAGACCGCATGCGCCTGGTCATTATTTATCAGCTTACTCTGTACGGTCCTCAGGGCACGCCGGATGGTCTCTTCGTTAATATCGAGTTTGGCAATGACCTGTTCGAGGCTGCTGCCGGCGGCGATGGTGCTCAGTATCTGTGACTCCTTCGAGGTGAGGTCGGCCAGGAGGTTATTGACCTGCTCGTTGACGGGAGCTACGTCTTTAAACTCGGCCAGCACCCTGGAAGCCAGCTCCGGTGTCAGCATCTCATCGATGATGGGCTGACTTCCCTGGGCAACAACTCTGATGATGTCCAGCAGATAATCAGGCTCGGTGTCTTTGGTAAGGCAGGCACTGGCACCGCAAGTGATTGCCTGGAAGAGCTTTTCAGAGTCCTTTTTCTCCAGAATGAGGATAACAGCTACCGATGCAAGGCTTCGCTTGATATGGCGGGTAATTTCACAGCCATCGGTCTTGGTATCCTGGAGGCTCAGAATGGCGATATGCGGCGGATTGGCTTCGATGAGGGGGAAAGCCTCTTCATTGCTGGTGGTCTCGCCGGTAACTTCGAAATCATCTTCTCCGGAGAGGATGAAGTGGATGCCCTCCCGGAAAAGAACCTGCGGGTCTGAAAGAAACACTTTAACTTTTTCCATCTATCCTGCTACCCTGTCCGTTTTATTTTGCTTTCAATATTCTACACGAGTTTTTTGGTTATATCCAATCTAACACAAAAACATAAAGATGCGTCTAAGAAACATAAAAAATTCATAAAATTGTCATTAACTTTTGATTAAGAAAAAATGGTGAGACAAGAAGAATTTAGAGAGGAGTGAAGCATGGGGTTTCCCATAAAGAGGTGGTGAAAAAGTTGCTATAAAACAGCTAATATGTGTCCGTTAAGAACCTGCCGGCCGGATAAACCGGTAGCCGATGCCGTGCTCGGTAACGATGATGCTGGGTGATTCGGTATTGTCCTCGATTTTTTGCCGGAGGTGCTGGATATGCACACGCAGCAGGTCCCTGGCGTCAACGTAGGTGTCCCCCCAGACCTTGGCGAGCAGGCTCTCATGGGATAAGATGCGCCCTTCGTTCCGGATGAGATGGTAGAGAAGTTTCCTTTCGGTAGAGGTAAGCTTAACCGGTTTGCCGTTTAAGAGGACTTCATTACGGGCAAAATCCACCGATAGCTTACCGGCGGTAAAGGGACGTTCATCCTCGGTTACCGTCAGCCCCTGGGCGCGCCGCAGGACAGCCTGCACCCGCGCGATAAGCTCGATGTGGCTGAAAGGTTTGGTAATATAGTCATCGGCGCCGAGCTCCAGCCCTTTAGCCACGTCCGTATCCTCACCCCTGACAGTCAACATCAGCACCGGTACATCGGAGAAACGGCGTATCTCCTTCAACACCTGGTAACCATCCATGTCCGGCAGGCCGATATCGAGGATGACGACGTCGGGGCTTTCATTCTCGACAAGGTCCACGCCTTTACGCCCGTTGGCGGCCGATACGACCGTGGTACCGCTCCAGCGTAGTTGGAAACACAGTGAGACTACTTCGATAATTCCAGGGTCGTCTTCTACCACCAGAACCTTCATGGTGCTCCTTATAAGATGGCCCGCGTTACAGGCCTTCTTGGCAGATAGAAGGAAAAGGTGCTGCCGCTGCCCGATTCGCTATCTACCCAGATTTTGCCTCCGTGCAGCTCGACGACCTGCTTGGCCAGTGCCAGTCCCAGTCCTAACCCCGGCTGGCGTTGCCGGTCGGAGCTAACGCGGCTGTAAGGTTTGAACAACCTGGATTGCTCTTCCTTGGCGATGCCGATGCCGTTATCCTTCACCGCTACCGTCACGCCGGCGTCCTGCTCCCGGACCTTGATGGAAATACTACCGCCCTGGGGGGTGAACTTGACGGCATTGGTCATCAGGTTAAGCAAGACCTGCTCCAGCCTCGGCCCGTCCCCGTGGATGAGAGGTAAAGAAGCGGGCAGGTCCAGGTTGAGTTTCTGTCCTTTGCCCTGGAGAAGGGGGGTGATTTGCCCGCACGAGCCCTGGACGAGCGATTTCATGTCCACCGGCTCGAGCTGCAACTGGATTTTACCGCTGCCTGTTTTTACGATGTCCAGAAGCTCGACCAGGCGTTTTTCCAGGGTATTGGCGTTCTGGATAATGGTCTGAATCAGCTTCTGGGAGGATTTATCGGCGATGTTCTCGAGTTCTTCGGCCAGTAAACCGGCCGCAGCGATAATTGAAGTCAGGGGAGTTTTAAGTTCATGGCTGAGGGTGTCAATAAACCTCAACCATTCCTCTTCTTTGGTTTCCATTCTTTTAAAGCCTTTAATAACGGGCGGTGGATTTAATTTAATGTAGCACGTTTTGGGGCGGGTAGCAAGTATTACCGCCCGTCACAGGGTGGCTTTAACAGATGGTACTGGATACGGTGCCGGGGTAAATTTATTTGGCCATGCCCCTGGCGACGCTTTTCAGAAGGCTGAGGATGCCGATGACGGCTCTTTGTACCTCGGCAGTTTCTTCGGCCAGCATCCGGGCCACATAGGGGTCCAGTTGACGGGCGTTGTAGCGTGCCCCTTCTTCTTCGACTCCGCCATGGGCCTGAGGGGAAAGAAAGCCGGCCAGGGTGAAGAGGTCATCCTCCTCAAATCCCAGGGGTTTAGCGATTTTCCGCAAAATACGCGCCGATGGGAAACGTTCGCTTCTTTCGATACGCCCCAGGTGAGAGGAGGACACGCCGGATTCCGCGGCGAGCTCCTGGAGAGTCAAAGGGACCTTGATTCTCTGCTGCTTGATTATTTTACCCAGGTCACTATTTGAATAGTCCATATAGAATATTATACTTTGCCATTTGGCAAATGTCAATCCCCCTGCCATGTGTATTTGCTAGCGGTATGTCCATATTTTGGCTTTTTAGCGTTACCGGGATTTCTTGACGCTTTTAAGTTATGACGATATAATTGTTCTGGTCGTACGGTTCCCGAAAGGATTAAAGTCGAGGGGCTTCGCCGTTAGCGGCGCGTCTCGGCTTTTTTATGGGTAAGTATGACCGGACGTAACGATGAAAAGCTATGATGTCATCATCATCGGGGGCGGTCCGGCGGGGATTTTCGCCGCCCTGGAGCTTAGCCAGACGACTGGCCGGAAAATCCTCCTTATCGAAAAAGGCAAGGATATCATCGGGCGGCGCTGTCCGGTAAGAGATATAGGCGGTACCTGCGTCGCGTGCCGGCCGTGTAACCTGGTCTGCGGCCTGGGCGGGGCGGGCGCCTTTAGCGATGGTAAGCTGGTGCTGTCTTCGGAGGTGGGGGGACATCTGGGGGACTACCTCGGCAAAGAATCCGTGACCAGACTCATTAAATACGTGGATGAGCTGTATCTCAAGTTCGGTGCCTCGGAAAAGATATTCGGCGGCGATGGTGCCGTTGAGGCAATAGGGCGGAGGGCAGAGGAGGCCGGCCTGCGTCTGATACCGATGCCGGTACGCCATATGGGCACGGAAAATTGCTATTCGGTCCTGAAATCGATGCAGGAATATCTGGCACCGAAAATGGAATTAAAACTATGCTCCATGGCCGCCGAGGTGCTGGTAAATAACGGCGCGGTCAAAGGCGTCAAAACCGAGGACGGCGAAGAATATCACTGTAATTATCTTATCCTGGCACCGGGCCGGGAGGGGGCCGACTGGTTGTCCCACGAAGCCGACCGGCTCCACCTGACCATGAATATCAATCCGGTGGATATCGGCGTCAGGGTGGAGGTGCCGGTCGAGGTCATGAAAGAGCTGACCGACATCCTGTATGAAGTCAAGCTGGAATACACCTCGCAGAGTTTCAACGACCGTATCCGGACGTTCTGCATGTGCCCGGCCGGCGAGGTGATTATGGAGTCCACCGGCGGCACCGACCCCGTGGTGACGGTTAATGGACACAGCTATGCCAGCCATAAAAGTCCCAATACTAATTTTGCCCTGCTGGTCAGCACTAACTTTACCCGGCCTTTCCATGAGCCGATTGCCTACGGAAAATATCTCGCCAGGCTGGCCAATTTCCTCGGTGGGGGCGTCCTGGTACAGCGCTTCGGCGACCTGCTGGATGGCCACCGTTCTACTCCCGAGCGCATCAAGCAGGGTAAGGTCGAACCTACCCTGAAAAGCGCTACCCCCGGCGATTTAAGTTTTGCCCTTCCCTTCCGCCATCTGACCGGCCTTATCGAGATGCTGATGGCCATGGATAAACTGACTCCGGGTGTGGCTTCTCCCGATACCCTGCTCTATGGCATAGAGGTCAAGTTTTACTCCTTCCGCCCCAAGTTGAGCTCTTGCATGGAAACGGAAGTCTGCAACATGTTCGCTGTCGGCGATGGCACCGGCGTCAGCCGCGGGCTGGTGCAGGCATCCGCCTCCGGCCTGGTAGCGGCCGTTGAAATCATGCGGAGAATGGAGCGGGGCTGAAACCATCTCTTGACATGGTGCTGGCTTGCGTCTACAATGTAAACGTGTGTTTTTTTTTAAAAACACACTTGAGCCTTAACTGCATCTGGGGGTGTGGCCGGTCAGACGGACGCCCCCTATAATATTGGCCGGTAATAGCGCCGGCGGAATAACCTTATAGAAGGGGAGTGATGGTCATTGGCTGAAGTTACGGCTGGCCAGGAAGAAAGTTTTGATAGTTTGCTCAAGCGGTTTAACCGGAAGGTGCAGCAGGACGGTATCTTAGCCGAGCTGCGCCGCCGCGAGCATTACGAGAAACCGAGCATTAAGCGCAAGAGAAAGAAAGCCGCCAAGAAACGCGGCGCCGCCAGGGGCGCCAGGGTATTCCGGCGGGCGAGCGCCCGTTAGGTTATAAGGCCGCAAAAGAACGGCCAAAAGCAGGTAACATTCTCCTATGGAGCAGGAAGCAGAGCTTAAAAGGAAACTAACTGACGACCTCAAGCAGGCGATGAAGAGCGGCGCAACCGTCAAGCGCGATACTCTCCGCCTGCTTATTTCTTCTATCAATTACGCTGAAAGCGCCAAGCAAGCCCCCCTTACCGATGCCGATGTCCTCGGCGCTATCGCTAAAGAGGTCAAGCGTCACCAGGAAAGCATCGACGCTTTTAAAAAGGGGAACCGGCCGGACCTGGTGACTAAAGAGGAAGCGGAGATGGCCGTCCTCCAGGGCTACCTGCCCAAGCAAATGACTCGCGATGAAATAGTTTCTGCGGCGCGTGAGGTCATAGCGGTGGTGGGCGCAAAAAGCCCCGGCGATAAGGGCAGGGTCATGCAGCAGCTCATGCCTAAACTCAAGGGTAAAGCGGACGGCAAAGAGATTAACGACGTGGTGACGCAGTTATTGAGTCAGTAGGGGCGGGTGGGGGATTATAGCACAATAAGCCGAATTATTATTGAAAGCATTAGTGCTTTGATACATTATCTTGAGATTTTTTCATTTCTTCTTTCATTTCCGTCATTTTAGTTGGAAACATTCTTAGCATAGTTTTTGCCATATCTTCTTGAAGCTGATGATAGCTCTTGTACATTTCATTCAATTTATTGAGATATATTTCTTTTTGTTCTGCAGAAATATTACTATTATTAGTAGTGTGTCTAGATAAAGCGTAAACCAAATCCGCTGGTATAAAGTCAATATTTGAATCTAATTTTTGGATTATCAATTGTCTTGCATATGTAGATGATCCTAGACCATACCTTAAAGCTTGTTCTCTAAGTTGAGCCAACTCTTTGTCAGCAAGTCTTATGGATAGGAATGAAGCTCTATTTTGTTTCTTTTTTTGCACTTTCCCT
>CAZXYV010000025.1:12054-13282 GCA_964645025.1 uncultured Dehalococcoidaceae bacterium
AAGTCTTATGGATAGGAATGAAGCTCTATTTTGTTTCTTTTTTTGCACTTTCCCTTTGTGACCTTCCATCAAAGGGCTGTGAGATTGCCAAAACTTATCTTCTTCTTCTATATTATTGAACTTCGGTATTGAATATTCTTCGTTCTTAATCATCTTCCTACCCCTATCTCATAATTTCGTTATATTTTCTTCTTTCGGTCAGTGTCATATTGCGAGATGTTATAGGTCTATAAATATTTTTATACAATCGTTCAACTATTACTAGCAGATATCTACCACTTGAAGCTTGACCATAAATTGCTTTCCTTTTATATTTCGCGGAACATGCATAATGTGTGCCGAAGCATATATCTTCTATTTCAGTGGGCATAATACGATGTTTGCCAATTATATGTTCTAGGTTTATATCATCCCATTCCAAGCCCGTTATTTTCATAATTCTGCCTTATTATTGTAACACAATGTCACACAAAGTCAATACTTTATTTGGTTTTTCTATCAATCTTTTTTCCCACCGCCTTTTCCATCTCCCCGCACAATTTCTCCATTTTCATTCCCGAATCAATCACGTCCCAGGGCAGCTTTTGCCTCGTATCCCATTTTTGATTGACATAATAGTCGATATCTAGTTGATGCTCCTCTACCGCCGCCCGCCAGCCGGATAGTGAAACCTCCGCCATACCGGCCAGCGCCGCCGCTACCCTGGCGTCGCCGCGGGACAGCACCCCCTGAATCCGGCTCCAGGCCGGGCTTTCCTCGTTGAGCTTGATGCCTTTCAGGGGCAGCTTATTCCGTAGAATCGAAAGGCGGTCTTGCAGCGTTTCCTGCGGCGCCATGGGCAGCCACTGGAAGGGCGTGCCCGCTTTGGGGACAAAGGGGGCGGCATTGAGGGTAATGCGTATACCGCTGCCGCGCCGTTCGAGCCTGTCTTTAATCGCCTGCGCCAGGCTGACGATATCTTCGATGTCCGCATCGGTCTCGGTCGGCAGGCCGATGATAAAATAGAGCTTGAGCTGCCGGAAGCGGTACCCGGCAATCCTGTCTGTCCCGGCCAGAATATCGTCGCCGGAGATGCCTTTATTGATTATATCGCGCAGGCGCTGCGAGCCGGCCTCGGGGGCAATAGTTATGGTCTCGGTCTTGCCTTGAGCGAGCTCACTGAGGACACCGTCGGTAAGGGAGGTTATCCGCATGGAGCTTAAGGATAGCTCGGCGCCGAGGCGGTTCA
>CAZXYV010000026.1:0-12909 GCA_964645025.1 uncultured Dehalococcoidaceae bacterium
GTCTGTCAGAAACTGGGATTGCCCTACCGCATCCGCAAGCTCTGCACCGGCGATATCGGTTTCACCTCCACGAAGTCCTATGATATCGATGTCTGGGCACCGGGCTGCGCCGAGTGGCTGGAGGTAAGTTCCTGCTCCAACTGCGGCGATTTCCAGGCGCGGCGCACTAATATCCGCTACCGTCCCGCCCCGGATGCCAAACCGCAGTTCGTCCATACCCTGAACGGCTCCGGCCTGGCTCTACCCAGGACACTGATTGCGGTGATGGAAAACTACCAGCAGGCCGATGGCAGCCTCGCCGTACCGGAAGCGCTACAAACATACATGGGCGCCAGGGTCATACGTGCTTAAAACATCGGACACCGTAAAACTTGACAATCCGCACACAATAAGATATTATACCTAGCAATTCTAGGTGCATAAACGAAGGAGGTATTACCTGATGCGCGCTATTGCCATAATTGTTGCCATTCTGGGGTTGGCCGTTTTTGTTTTCGGCATTTTATTTGTCGCCCAGGCCGGCTCGGCAGAAACTGAAGTCGCCAACTCGGTAGCACCCCTGACACTAGACCAGGTTAACCCTAAATATGATGCGGTCGCAATCAAATATAATGATGCGAAAGCAGCCGAAGAGCCGAAGATACAGGCGGGGCAAGCCTTACCCAGCGTTACGTATGACTACTTTTCCGCACAGAGGGCTTTGCTGGGGCTGGCTAAGTCCAATATCGGCGTTGCCAAATTCGTCAGGACCAGCGGCACCGTCGATATTATCCTGGGTCTGGGTGTGTTTCTAGCCGGCGTGTGGATGTTAAGGAAAAGCCAGAGCGCCGCTTGAGATAAACGGCTGAGAACTTAATAATAAAATCTGATTTAATAATTAGCACCTCATAGACGGATTGACCATAGCCAGGATTTAAACCGTCTATGGGGTGTCTTTAATTTGGAGGACTACTGTGCCGGCAAAACAGTACGAAGTGGTAATCAAGCTTCTTCGCAATAATAGCCCGTGCCATTCCGGCCATAAAATCGGTGACGAGTGGGTCTTCGACTACATGACTCCTCCGGGCATGTGCAGCCTCGCTTACAACGCCCTCTATCCTATGGCGTGGGCATTAAAATTCGGGGCGAAGTTCCCCTGGCAAAAAGACCCGGATGTAGTCACCGTATCCTGCCCTGACCCCGAGGTCAATAACATCTTCGAGTTGCGGCGCAGGCTGAAGAAATAGGCGAGGGAAACAGCCTTTACACCATCTGTATTTAAATGCCAACCCTAAACGCATTTGAGGGTTAGCTTGCAACCTTCCATCTGTAGCTTTCGGTACAATGGCATCATCAGGGGCTTTTCTCTTTACCGTCTGTCCTTGAAAAAGACCGGAGGATGCCAGTATGCCGACAGACAATACCACCGAGAACAGGGGAATATTATCGGAACCGCTCCAGGAGACCAGCGGATATTGCTCCAGATGTCGTAGTATCGCATTCTTCATGGTCGATAAAGACCTCGGCTACTACAAACAATGCCCCAACTGCGGGCACGCCGAAAATCTCAACCGGCGCTTCCTCAGGTTCGATAGACAGTCCCGCCAATGGCTCTAGGCATTTCCCTGCCTTAACTGCTTAATTCCAGCTATCCCCGTGTTACCGGGTGTCAATAATCAAACCAGCCTTCGTTCGCAATCTTATCTCACTCAAGATATAATATTATTGTACCTGCGTTCTATGCCGAAAAAGGAGGCCTGCTAACGATGCGCCGTCTCTCGCCCCCGCCATGGCTCTCCTTACCGCTTTGCCTGGCATCAATTAATTTTCTCTCCAACACCGCCGTCGAAAACTCAAGTGTTTACCTGGCGCTATATGCGCGGAGTATCGGCTCGTCAAACCTGCAGGTGGGCTATATTGGTGCGGCCATGGGGATAGCTATTCTGATATCTTCATTCTTGTTCGGGAGACTTTCAGATATGCACGGCCGGGTTAAATTTATCCGTATCGGTCTCGGGCTTACCTCTATATCATACCTTTTACAGGCCCTGTCTTATAACCCGTGGACTTTGCTGGCCGCGAGGGGCTTTTTCGGGTTTAGCTGGGGTATCAACTCCGCGGTCATCATGGCCTACACCTATGAACATCAGAAGCAAATCGGAAGCTTCATTTCCTACGGCGCGCTCGGATGGCTCGTCGGCGCGATGTTAGCCGCCATCGTACAGGTTTATGAGACTCTTTTTATCATCAGTGCGGCCGTGGCCGTGGTACCGTTCCTGTTATCGTTTCTGCTTCAGGAGGACAGGGAATCGGCCAGCCATATCCGGGTAGCGGCTTTCCCCGTCCAGCTGATAAAATCGAACTATAAGATATACCTCGCCTTTTTCCTCAGGCAGCTTGGTGGTACGGCTATCTGGACCATCTGGCCGCTGTACCTGAGCGGCATCGGCGCGAGCAAATTCTGGATTTCGGCGATGGACGCGACCAACATGCTAGGCCAGTTTGTAGCTATGCGCGTTGTGGAAAGGTTTAACCCCGGCAGGATGTTTCAGGTAGGTCTTGTCCTCTCGGCGGTTGTCTTCGCTATTTACAGCGTCACCAACCATTACCTGCAAGTCGTACCTGTCCAGCTATTGCTGGCGGTAAGCTATTCGGCGCTGTTCATCGGTGCGCTCAACTATCTGCTCAGGCGTCACCGGGAGCGCGGGACTATCGCCGGCCTGATGAACTCCACCATGTCCCTGTCCGGCAGCCTCGGGCCATTCCTGGGAGGCGCCGTCTCCCAGGCGTGGGGATACGGGGCGGTAATGTATGCCTCCGCCGGGCTTTCTCTTCTCGGCCTCCTGGCGTCACGGGGCATTAGTTCCGCCAAAGAGACCAAAGCCAGTGTTGACGTCCCGGGGAAGGGGTAAGCATCATCAGGCAAGGATCAGCTTCCGTAGCAAATTCATCAGGTAATTCACCAGCGGAGATATCAGCCGGATTGCCCCGAAAGCCAGCCAGGCCGCCAGAGTGCCAATAGCAGCCCCGCCAAGGACATCGAGCGGATAGTGGATACCGATATAAATGCGGCCGAAACTGCTGAGCACTGCAATCATCAGCAAGACAGCGCCAAAGCTCTTGTTTTTAACAAAAACCGGGACAGCGATGGCAAAAAGCACGGCGGCCAGATTGGACGGGAAAGAGGAATCGGTCGGCTTGTAAAAAAGAAGGCGTACTGAGTCCGGAGGTAATTCCGCAAACGGGCGGGCCCTGAAATAGAACAGGTTACATATCAACACGAGAAGATTGGCCAGGCCGATACCGATAGCAGCGGTGAGCACGGCTTTTTGGTTTATCTGCCTCCGGGTGGCGTCCCGCGTACCGAACCAGAGCCATATGAGAATGAGACAGCAACCGATGACGGGGAAGTAGTCATTGGAAAGGCCTCTGAATAACCCGTCGATGATGGACACTTTTCCGGCCAGGCCGTTAATATAGAGGAAAAGCGCCCTGTCCGTCATCACTCTTCCTCGCCCCGATGGTTACGAAAGGCCTGGAAAAAAGTGCTCTCCCGCAGGACATCCAAGCCGTCCTGCTGAGATTTGCCGGAATTAAAACGCCGGTAGTTCAGCAGCGATGAACAGACCAGAGTAAAAAGAATCCCTGCGGCTGCAGAAAGGACAAACAAACCGGTTTGCTGGCTCCCCTCGACAATGATGGTGTTAAAGTCATTCCAGGTGAAGAAGGCGAAAAGGGCGAAACCGATGGCGAAGACGGCGAAGAACAGGCTATATATTCTGTGGGGGAAAAAGAGCAGGCCGCGAAAATCATTATAGACCGCGGCTAACTGTAAGACCCCCAACACGGCGATAAAGACCAGGAGGCTGTAGTTCAGAGACCACATCACCAGAATTATAGCACTTCCGAGACCACGATAAAAATCCTGCGGTTCATACGCCAATCAGCAGACTATAAAATACAGCCCGGAGACTACCTGCAAATTTTCCGGCGTCATTCCCGCCAGACTCTCCTAACCCTATCTGTCCAATCAAAGGGGTGCAGTCCAACCTGCTTTCTTCTTCATGATTGTTGCGGTTAATATTCATTCCAGTTTCATTGACATTATAAGCATGGAAATATTTAATACTAATATAGGGTAAAGCAGGTTAAATTAATAACCAAAAGGTAGTACCGTTGAAGCGACGGTTATAATTCGTCATTTCAATGGCAAGGGTTTATCTAATTATTATGAAAGGTCAGGATAATTAAGTCTGCCATGTGGCAACCAGCAGGTCGTCGAACTACCATAGAAATAGTTGCTGACATACTCAGGTTATTGCGCCTGGGTGCAATCGGAAAGACAGAAATCACCTGCACCGTAAGAGTGAGTCGTGACCAGACATCCAATTATCTCCACTGGCTGCTGGAAACGGGATTGCTGGAAGAAGTAGAGAAGGAAATCGGGATACCATGCTATCGCATCACCAAGAAAGGGTTAAACCTACTAAGCAAGATTGAAAATGTGCAAGAAATGCTTCCCTCAAAGGATGGATTGGATTTCCTGCGCAGGTCTAAGCTTATGGATATTTTGGTGCCGGACAACCGTATCGTGGAATCCTCAGAAATAGAGGAAAATTAGGCCGCCCGGTGTTCCGTCCGCGCGATAATCTCATCCTGTATCACTTTACCCAGACCGACAAAGTAGGCGCTATAACCGGCCACTCTTACAATCAGGTCACGATGATTTTCCGGATACTTCTGGGCGTCGATGAGTGTCGCCCGGTCAACGATATTAAATTGAACGTGCTTGCCGCCAAGTTCAAAATAGGTGCTGATTAAAAAGGCGAGCTTGCGCCTATCTTCCTCCGTCCTGAGAGCAGACGGGTGGAATTTCATGTTCAGCAATGTTGCCTGGAGGGTATTCTGATTAATTTTCGACGCGCTCTTGATGATAGCTGTCGGTCCACGAACGTCCCGGCCCTGTACCGGCGACATGGAGCCATCGGCCAGGGACGTACCCGCATATCTGCCATCGGGCGTAGCACCTGTTTGAGCTCCGCCGGGCCACTGGGCCGAGATGGAAATAGCCGAGGGTTTATGCGTTCCGCCGACTATCGTGGGGAAGGTCCCTGTGATTTCCGCAAAATACCGGTAGAACTCGGTGGCGATTGAGTCCACGTCGTCATCGTCGTTTCCGTACTTCGGTGCCGCCACAAAAGCTTTCCTCATCACCTCATGGCTGTCCCAGTTGGCGGTCAGAGCGGCTCGCAGCTCTTTCATGGTGTACCTTTTCTCTTCGAAGATGAGC
The DNA here is from genome assembly GCA_964645025.1 of uncultured Dehalococcoidaceae bacterium. Taxonomy (GTDB): domain Bacteria; phylum Chloroflexota; class Dehalococcoidia; order Dehalococcoidales; family RBG-16-60-22; genus Fen-1077. The sequence continues at coordinate 5,270 of CAZXYV010000026.1, forward strand.
TTCTTAATTGCCGCGAGTGAGTCGACTACATTGGCCACGCCCACGGTGTTGAGCACGGCGCCGTTCTCGAAGGGATAAGTACGGTCGAGGAGGCTTCGTCCCACCTTGACAGGGTCGTCCAGCAAGGCGGTGCGGACCGGGTCAGGGAAAAGCTCGTCATGAACACGCATCCAGATGTTGTTGTACTCGGCGTTAAGTTCCAGAAAGTAAGCCAGCTGTTTTTTCAAAGCGTTTATCAGGTCGTCAAAGGATTGAAAGGTCTCCGGGTCTCCCGTTTTCGGGCCGAGCCGCCGCCCGGTTTTCGGGTCCAGGCCATTATTCATGGTTATCTCCAGTACCATCGGCACGATGAACATGGCGAAGGCGCTGATGCGTGATTTCCCCGGTATGCTGGCATCAAGACACCCGCCCAACGCGTAATTGCGCGCTTCTTCGAGCGGGACCCCCTGAGTGCAAAGGTACTCGATATATGACCTGTCGCCAACGAAAGCGGGGAGACCGATTCCGGTCTTCATAACCTCAATGCCCTTGAGTAAAAGCGCTTCCGGCGTCTTCTCGTGCACTCTTAAAGTGATGGTATGATGGGGGGTGGGACAGCGGAGCGCCGCTTCCAGGATAAGATAGGAAAGCTCGTTGGTGGCGTCCTGCCCGTCCCGCGTCTGCCCGCCGATGACACAGTTATGCCACTTGGCTCTGCCGGCATCTTTCTGCCGGTTCGCCTGTCCCGAGACTCTGTTTAACTCCATATCCTTGATGCGGAGGCACTGCAGCAGCTCGAGCACCTCCTCATCGGAAATACGCCCCTGCTCGATATCCCTTTTATAGAAAGGATACAGATACTGGTCCATCCTGCCGATTCCCGCCGTCGGGGAGGGAGTAATCATCAGGAAGGCAAACCAGAACGCCTGGACGGCCTCGCGGAAGGAGCGCGCCGCCTGGGCCGGCACCCGCCGGCAGGTCGCGGCGATTGCTTCCAGTTCTTTCTTTCTCGTCGGGTCTTTTTCCTTAACGGCCATCTGTTCAGCAAGCCCGGCGAACCTGTTGGCGAACCGGATGATGGCGTTGAGCGAGATAATGACGGCGTTGAGAAAATGCCCCTTCTCCACCGAGCCGGCCTTCAGGAACCTGAGGTTTTTAAGTTCTTCCTCCGCATCCTTAATAATACTGAGAAGGCCATGCTGGAGCACTTTCTCGTAATCCTCAACATTGTTGTAAAAACCCGGGCCAAGTCCCATGCCGCTCTCGGCATAGCCGCCACCACTCCCTTCCTCCCTGTTTTTCCAGGGCGCCAGCACGATACCCGTCTGCATGAACGGCCAGAGCCTCGCATCATCAAACGAATGACCCATCCTGGCAACGAGGCTCTTACCTTTCCAGTATTCGTTGATGGCCTCAGCCTCCCGGATATCGCGGTCGTTCATTAACCAGCCTTCGTCTTTAAGGGCGTCTATTTCCTCCTTGGGCCAGGGGCCGTAGTTGAACTCCATCTCCACGCCCATGTGAGTGCTGGCCCCATTGCCGACGATAAGCTCTCCATCCCTGATGAAGATGGTGATATTATCAAGCGAATAAGCGAGGGCTTTGGCCCTTCTCAGAATCTCCGGCTCGCCTTCGGTCTGCCGGAAGACTTCCGTCATCAGACGCGCTTTCTCAATGCATACAGGATACTTTTCAACCCGGAGCCCTTCCCTCAGTTTCTCAATTCGCGGTGTACTCATAATAACCACCTCGTACTTATTCCGGTCACTAAAACCATATCCCCTCAGTATTATTATACACTTCCGATGTAAAAGAATGATATCGGTGCTTTGCCGGGCTAAATCAAAGATAAGCCGGATGGGGAACCAATATGATACGATAACGATAGACGGTTTAATTTGACGCAATACCGACCTGCCTCCGGTAGCTGTACCGGTTCTTATGTCAGAGCCTCCGTCAAGCTGCCTTATTGACCCTGTTTACCAGAGCAGGCTCAATGTTTTCCAGGTTGTACCAAATATTATTTACTGCTTAATCCTGCGGTCCAAGAAGATGTAACCTTGTTTGCAGTCTACTGGGGGTGTATAATTTGCCTGATAAAAAATTTTCTGAGCACCTCACATGTAGAGAACGCCCATGCTAAAAGGAAAACAGTCCGCCGAACAATCTGGCCATTCTGGCCATCGGCCTATCGCGACTGAAAGGAGGTGGAAAGCGTATCGATTAAAGGACATAGTAGATTGTGCATCACTGATTAGCCAATAATCGAGGAGGTAAAAGCTAATGAAAAAAACACTATTTGTCCTGATAGGATTCGTATTGCTGTTCAGCCTGCTGCTGGGTGCCTGTGGCAAGGCGACGCCGGCAACCACTACCGCGCCGACCACCACGGCGCCAGCCACGACACCAGCCACGACCAAGCCGGCGACGACTACACCCGCAACGACGCCGGCCACCACTACCCCGGCTGCCCCCACGGGCGAAAAGTACGGCGGCGTTTTTAAACAGGCGCTGACCGTAGGGCCTTCAAGACCCATCGGTTTACCATCAGAATTCGCCCCTGATTCAGCCACCGCCGCCGCACCCGCCCTCGAGGGTCTGATACGGGTCAAGAAAGGCGGCATCATCGTACCTTTACTGGCGACCGCCTGGAAAGTAGCCGATGATCTCTCATCTATTACCCTGACCCTGAGAAAAGGCGTTAAATTTCACGATGGCTCCGACTTCAACGCCGCCGTGTGCAAGTGGAACCTGGACCAGCAGATAGCGGCCAAAATGACGAGCGACTGGAAATCGGTGGATGTCATCGATGACTACACCATTCGCATCAATGTCGTCAGCTACAAGAACTCGATATTGACCAACCTGGCGACTGGTATTACACAACAGTGCTCGAAAGTGTCCTTCGATAAAAACGGCATTGAATACACCCGATGGCACCCGGTAGGTACCGGCTCGTTCATCTTTGTGGAATACCAGCGGGATGCCAAGCTAACCTACAAGAGGAACCCCAATTACTGGGATCCAAGCTTGCCGTATCTTGACGGCCTGGAGTTTACCGTTATCGCGGACGAAACGGTGCGCAAGCTGGCTTTCCAGAAAGGTGATGTCCACATGATATTACCCCTCGGCCTGACTGCCCAGGAGCTGCAGAAAGCGGGTTACCCGATGAAATCTGAATCCTTCGGGACCTTCGTGCTGATTCCTGATAGCGCCAATGCCAATTCCCCCTGGTCCAACGTCAATGTACGGTTGGCGGCGTCATACGCCCTCAACCGCGAGGCCCTGACCAGCGCCCTGGGCTTTGGTTTCGCCAAGTCCGCCTACCAGATTTTCCCCGGATTTGCGGACTCGGCCATTCCTAACCTCATTAAAACCGAGTTTAACCAGACCAAGGCCAAGGACCTGCTGAAACAGGCAGGCTATCCCACAGGGTTCAAGACCACCATACACACCTTCGTCCGGCAGGTCCCCAAAGACTACATCACCGCCGTGGCCGCCCAGCTCCGGGAGGTGGGCCTCGACGTGACCACCGACTTCCCCGAAGCTGGCAAATACGATGATTTACGCTACAAAGGCTGGAACGACGGATTAATGGGGCATGCTTTAGCTGTCGGCGATAATAAGGGCGCCAGTATTGCCACGTACTTCCAAAGTCTGATGTTCCCCAGCATCGCGAAACCCGCCGGGTGGCAGGCTGGCATGGCTGCTACGCTAGGATCGAAAGAATATGACCCGAAGCTGGTACAGGCGGTAATCCAGATCATGTACGATAATATGATGGTCATACCTTACATGGAAGAGACCAAAGCAGCCTTCTACCAGAAGGGCGTACACGACGACGGGGCTGATTCATACTCGCTGATTAACTTCGTTTCTCAATATGCCTGGTTGGAGAAGAGCGCCCGTTAGTGATAGGGTGACCTGGTTAAGTTAATAAGACCATCCGTCCCGGCGACTGTGTCGTTCCGACCGGTTGCCGGGGGGGTGAAGGTCGATAAGGTGAGGCGATAGCCGTCATAGCGCGGAGGTGGAGATTGGAAAAGAGAAGACTTGGCCGGACCGGACATAACGCCAGCATTATCACTCTGGGAGGCTACGCTCTGGGGTTTGAGGTGACGCAGAAAGAGGTTGATGCTGCTATTGAAAAGGCTCTTGCGGCTGGCGTAAAACAGATCGATGTCTCCCCGGTCTACGGGCAGGCGGAAGCGCGTTTAGGCTCGTGGTTTAAAAGGCACGGCAATAGCTTTTTCCTGGGCTGTAAGACCACGGAACGAACCAGGACCGGGGCCTGGGAGGGCCTGAAACGGTCGCTGGAGACGCTGCAAGTCGACCATTTCGACCTGTTTCAGTTTCACGGGGTGAAAAATTCCAACGAATTGAACACCATTCTCGGGCCGGAAGGCGCGCTTGAGGCCATCCTGGAGGCCAAGAAACAGGGCCTGGTGCGCTTTATCGGCATTACCGGCCATCACCCTCCCCTCTATAATGAAGCTCTGCGGCGTTTCGACTTCGATACGGTGATGTTCCCGCTGAACCGCGTGCACGCGGCGCATTTCAATAACTGGAACGACTGGCGCGCCCTGCTAAAGACCACCCGTCAAAAGGATGTGGGGGTTTTGGCCATCAAGTCCGTCGCCAAACGACTCTGGGAAGACGGTGATGAAGTTCATCATAAATACAATACCTGGTACGAGCCTTTTGATGAAGCCAAAGAGATTGAAAAAAGCCTCCGGTACACGCTCAGCCAGGATATTACCAGCGCGGTTATGCCCGGCGAACTGAAGCTCTGGCCCATGGTCATCAATGCTGCGGAACGTTTCCAGCCCATGACTCAAAAGGAGCAGCAGCAGGTTATCGCTGAAGTAGCTCAATACCCACCCCTGTTTGCCGCGTGGATGGAGCAATCAAACTGGTAAGGTTCGCGTAAACCGGCCAATATGGAGCTATCAGTTCACCCGCGCTATTTCTTCGTAGTTTTCTTGCTCCGGCGGTCTGTGGCGCGCGGTTTTTTTACCGCTTTCTTTGGCGCAGCCTCACCACCCACTATCCCGTGTTCGGTAACTTGACCCGGTTTAAACTCACCCCTCGGGCCGGTGTGCGTCTTCTCTTTAAGAGGCAGGCCGACCTTCTCGGTTAAAACCTTCGCGAACATATCTTTGTTGGGGCAAAAGAGGACCATACAGGTGCTCAGGTGGATGACCTCAGCGCCTTTTTCCTTGAGCTTGAGTCCCCTCTCCACGATTTTATCGGTACGGTTACGCCCGGGGCAGCCACCGCAGGTATCGAACCCGACGAGCTCGATAGTATCATATTCATCCATGTATTTTGTTTTATTCTGAATAGCCGGGAAACAGTTCCAGCCCGCACAGCGTCTGGTTCCGGAAAGGGCTAGTTCCTGACAGCGTATGATACCGATTTTTGTCATCGCAGCTCCTTTTTATACTTTATAATCCGATTTCACTGACGAACCCAGATGAATGATAGGCCGGTCAACGCGCTTGATTACCATCGGGCAGTGTTTCATCCCTCTGGGAACCCAGATAAAGCAGCTTCTGGTGAGGTCGTATTTTTCATCCTCCAGCCAGAACTCGATTTCTCCTCCCAAATCATAGGGGTCCTGCGGGTTACTCCCGAGAAAGATAATAATCTCCGGATTATCATGGGTATGCGCTTCCAGCGGCTTGGGCGGCGGTTTTAAATACCAGGAGAACATCATATTATAAGCCCCCGGTACTACCTTATCGCTCAACCAGAGCACCCGCGTGGCCCATTCTGCATATCTGGCAGTGACTTCCGGGCTCATATCCGGAGCTCCCTTTAGCTCGGTCACGATGTATTTCTCGTTTTTCCTTTTCGCCGTTAGCTTTTACCTCCTTAATACTCCCTTGCTATATAGTGCCTCTGAGTCTGGGGTCAAGGGCATCTCTTAAGCCATCTCCCACCATATTGAAAGCAAAGACTATCAGTAAAATTGCCGCGCCGGGGGCAACCGAAAGCACCGGGACTTTTAACAGGTATTTGTAGCCGTCATTGACCATCGAGCCCCATGAGGCCGTCGGGGGCTGGATGCCGATGCCGATAAAGCTCAGACCAGCCTCGGCCATGATGGCAGCGCCCATCTGCATGGTTATCATGACAATGAAGGGCGGGAAACAGTTAGGCAGGACATGGCGGAGCATAATGCGTAAGTTGCTGGCTCCAGCGGCATGCTCTGCCATTACGTAGTCGTTTTCCTTTATGGAAAGAACCTTGGCCGCACGGTGAATTTGCATCATGTCAAGCTGTTCTTCGCCCGCGCCGCCAAGGACATTTTTTAAATCAAAGTTTTTTTCATCAAATCTGTCACCGGATAAAGTCGTACGTGTCTTCACATTTCTCATCATCTTCCTGACCCTGTATCATGATATTTCGTTAGTTTATTATAGGAACATATCACCTGATAACACAAGTATCATCAGGGGTTGACTCTTTTTCTTTCGGGCTTCTTCATGTATATCATAAAATATGTTATTGTTTTATAATTGTATGGTATTTTCTCAGGAAAGGGGTTGACATTCGCTTGATATTGCGCTATTTATTATGTAAGGATATATTGCTGGTCATATACAGGTACGCTAACTCAGGAGGTGGGAAAAATGGTTGCTATCACAAAGCAGGTTGCTAAAGCCAGACTCGAGAATGTGTCCGAGGAAAAGCGGTTCTGGTGTAATGACGGCAGGTATTTGAGTAGCCTGGAGGAACTCAAGACTGCCCTGGAAGAGATGACGGATGAGACCTTCCTCTTCCACTCGAATGAGACCAAGTCCGATTTCTCCAAGTGGGTCAGAGAGGTCATCGGCGATGATAAGCTCGCAGCCGACCTTGCCAAGAGCGCCACGCGCCTGTGGGCTGCCAAATCCGTCGCCGATAGAGTTAAATTCCTTAAAGGCAAAGCGGGCATCGTCTAACCCGGACCCATCACGGAAAAGTAGTCATAACCTTAATCGCGGTTCCGTAACCTAACTGGGAGCTCACAAGCCTGGATGACTCGTAGCATTTAGAGTTTTACTCCTCCAGGATGATGCACCGCCTGCGGGTTTGAATTAACACCTCGCCATATCTCAGAATAGCGAAAGAAACAGCCAGTAGACCCCTGCGTTAATAATCGTCAACGGCACGCCAACCCTGATAAAGTCCCAGAAATTCAGCGTCGCGCCGTACTTTTTCTCGGCATTCTGGACGATAATAACATTGCTGGCCGCCCCGAGGATGGTAAGGTTACCGGCGATGGTGCTGCCGGCGGCCAGCGCCATCATCCCTTTAGTCAGCGCCCCGGCCTTTGTAAGAACAGGTAAATACAGCGCCACCAGGGGGACATTGGAAAGCAACTGGCTGAGCAGGACACTCACCCCCAGAATCATACCGGTGGAAGTCAGATTGACATTCGTAGCTTCGATAGCCGAAAGAAACAGGCCGGAGTCCCAGACGCTCTGCATGAGAACGAACATGGCGGCAAAGAAAATCAGCGTAAACCAGTCCAGACGTTTAAGCAGGCCGGGCCTTTTAGGGATATAGATAATGACCGGTAAGGCCGCCACCAGGGCAATGTAGGTCAACCGAAAATCGATATTGAGTCTCAGGAGCACGGTCACAATCCGGGCGATAATCATCACGACCAG
>CAZXYV010000027.1:0-12721 GCA_964645025.1 uncultured Dehalococcoidaceae bacterium
GCCGAAGTGGCGGAATGGCAGACGCGGCAGTCTCAAAAACTGTTGAGGGGCAACTCTCGTGCCGGTTCGAGTCCGGCCTTCGGCACCAGAAACGGGCCATCGCTCTGGAATTGACAAAATCGTACGAACAAATTATAGTGCTTAATGATATTTAGCCCTTATCCTACTGAAAACAGGCGGTTAAGGGGGGAGGAAAGACTCGCATGAACATGGTCACCATTGTCTGTCCCAAGTGCGGGGCGGAAGGTAAGCTTTCTTTAGTGGAGACCAGTTACATCGGCCCGCGGCGGTGCTGGAAATGCCACGAGTTTTTTACGATAACGATTGTGAACAACCAGCTGAGGTCCTGTGAACCCTTAAGCCAGGAAGAGTACGAAAAACAGCTACAAGTTAGAAACCTGCAAGACAAATTTAAGAGGTAATCAGCGCCCGAAAACGCCAGCGACTATTTTTTGTTCCGGAAATCCTGCTTTTTCTCCCGCCTGGCAAGCTCTTCCCGCTTCGCCTTAAGCTCGATAAGCCGGAATACCGTCTTGGCCTTACCTGCGATAACGAAGTTCTGCATTTTTGACCTCCCTCAAACTCACTTATCCTCACCAATCTTAACAACCTGGTATAAATATCAGCGTAAAATAAATAAACACGGGATAATAATAGCCTTAAGATTTCATAAAGAATCATGAGGGTAATATTAAGAAGAGGCGGCCTACCGCTATTGACAACGGCGGCAAATAATTATATAAATAGGCTACGGACACACAGGTCCGATGGAGGTAAGATATGGCTAAAACCGAGGCGATACAACCGGGTTACTGCATCGCGGTCCACCTTATCCCCGATACCGCGCCGGAAAAGTGCTATTTAGGAGTCGTCGATATTGTCGACGAGCACGGTATACTGATGAACCTGGTGCACTGGGATGATAAGCTCGATATGCTGGGTGGGTACACCGAGAGCCTTTTCGTGCCCTGGAGCAACATCAACTCCATGCTCATCAGCACCGAAAAGCAGCCCACGCGCCGGTTCATGGCGGATAGGGCCCGTAAATGGAAGGAGCAGATCGAATCCATGTACGGTAAAGAGAAGGCCAGTCCGAAGAGAAAATAGCCGGGGGCATTCTTTTAGACCTCAGGTAGACAAAGAGCCACGCTCCGCAGTCATCGTATCAGCAGCAGTGACGGCGGAGTTTTCATTACTTAACCGGGATTGATGGCTTGTCACCATCAATAAATGACTTCCTTCAGAGAGCCCGTTGGCATTGCCTCACGAGCGCCCGGATGATATAATCAACGGGTAAACTGGCGAGTTGTGTAGAGGTAGCACAGAGGACTTTGGATCCTTTAGCCCAGGTTCGAATCCTGGCTCGCCAGCCACTCTGGAAGCATTCCGAATTTTTGTTTGAAAAGAAAAAGATGATACCCGCATTGCAGCAACTGCTTGTATAAACAGGTCGTGGCTGACAGCACAAGGCGCTTTATACGGGATCTAAAGATAAGCAAAAGGCTCTCCGGCGTCTGAAAAATAAACCGGAATTTCTTTCAGGAGCGGCTGAAGACAGTTGGCCAGCTCTTTCATACCGGGTTCCTCGCTTCGTTCATGTCCGACGATGATCATGGCTTTATTAAAGCCGAGAGCTGCGGCATCACGGATGTACGCGCTCAGCGTCCATTCTGTTATTTCGCCACAGACCATGACATCCAGCTGCTGCTCATTCATTAACGCAGCTGGCATTTTTTCATCACCGAGGCCGAGGCTTCCGCCGCCAACCAGTATACCGACCCGACTGCATTTTGTTTCCGGATTTCCAACAATCTGGATGACTTTCATACCAAGCGTCTTCTTTAAAAAGCCAACCAGGGCCGACACGGTTGTAGAGGGAATCGTGTAGCAGTGCGGCAGCGGGAATTCTTTGTTTAAATATTTTGTCCACCCCAGGTCTTTTAGTAATCCGGCATAGATCAGGTCGGTGTTTCCGGCATGCATATGATCGTGGTACCGCCAGATGGATATCCGGTTATCGTTGATCAAAGCCTTTTTCTGCTGATAAACCGGATCATCCTTCAACCAGTCCCGGTGGTCTGAACCGGTAAAATACGTTGGTTCATGGGTGATGATCAGGTTGCATCCCATTTCAATTGACCGGCGAATTACATCTACGGTGGCCATAAACGTAGTAACAACACCGGTGACCTGACGATCCCAGTCACCTTCGATCAACTGGTCACACGTATTTTCAATCTTCTTCCCGCCATTCAGCGCCAGGATGACATCGACAACGTCCCTAGTGTTCATTCCGCAAACCTCCGAATCAGGTATATTTTCTAAAATCATATCATAGAACCAAATCCTGCACATTTCCATCCGGTCCGGAATAACTGATGGAGTAAAAGTATGATTTCATGTCGGCAACCAGTTCAGCGGTATACCCGCCGCTGGCGCGTTTGACGGTCAGTACGGAGCCGTTTGAGCTTGCCTCGCACTCCCCTGCGAAAGCGGGAAATTCATTACGAAACCGCATCAGTTTAAGGATTTTCTGAACAACCGGGCGTTCGGTTTCCCGGGCAATTTCCTCAACCGTATAGGAGTGCCGGTTAACGTCCCTGCCATTTTTCGTCGATTCCACCAGTTCAAAATCGTTTTTCCCGGCCAACAAACCAACGTAATACACCTGGGGAATGCCGGGGGCAAACATCTGGACTGCACGTGCGATAATGTAGGCATTATCAATATTACCTAACGCCGAATAGTATGTGCAGTTGACCTGGTAGATATCTAGGTTGTTATAGGCTTCTGTGTTGTAGAGTTTCTTAACATTGGCTCCATGTGAAAAAAGAGGCCTTTTTGTTATATCAATCTGTTCATCGGTTAATAATCCACGTACATCAACAACGCCAATGCCATCATGCGTGTCCAGTGTAGTAAATTGCTTCCTGGGACAAATATTCAGCCAATGAACCAGATTGGCGGTTTCTCCGGTATGGAGAGCGTGCAGCAAGAGCATGGGCAGGGCAAAATCGTAAACCCAGTAGCTTTTTCAGCCAGCTTCAATTGTAAGGTGTAATGCTCGTGCACCTCAGGCAGGATTTCAACCTGGTATGGAGAAGGAATTGTCCGTACATGATCCAGTATGTGCCAGATTTCCGGTTCCTCAAAGAAACAGCCACCGCCAACCTTTTTTGTAGTATAAGCGAAGGCGTCTAGCCGTATAACGGCGGCACCGTGATTGGCTAATATCTTTAAATTGTCTTGAATAAACTGCCAGGTCTCGTCATTCTGAATATTGAGATCGAACTGGTCGTCGCTGAAGGTGGACCAGACCTTTTCCTCGGTGCCGTCATTGAACGTGATAATAGAATAAGGCGCCTTCGGTTTTCTCTTGTAAATTTTCTCGATATCCCCGGTAGTTGGTTCTCCGTTGGGCCAGAATTCTTTATAACGGATGAACATTTCCGCATAGGGAGATTTCTCTCTCTTCTTAATAAAATCCTGAAAATATGATGATTCACGGGATATATGATTAATCATGAAATCATACATTAAAAAGTGCTTTTCCGAAAGTCTGGTTATATCGCTCCAGTTGCCGAAATCAGGTGCTACTATATCATATCGCAACGGTGAAAATCCGCGATCCGATGAAGACGGGAAAAAGGGTAAAATATGCCCACCGGCAACCGCAGCGTCAATATAGCGGTCTAAAACATAATTGAGTTCGGATATATTTTTACCTAAGCTGTTGGCATATGTAACCAGCATGACACCGTTTTTTAATCTCACTTGATTTACAGCCTTTTGCTCGAACAGTTGTTAGTCATCGATATACGATCACCTATTAAAGCGCTATACGTAAAAACAGATACTTGGGTATTCAACATCTCCTTCATCAGGATTAACGCTAAAACGCTAGCGAATTTTACTGGCTTCACCCCGGGTATAGTAGGCGGGTGTCAGAGCGATAGGATGAAAGAGAATCGGCTTGCCGACCCGCTTTATATTTATCGGACAATGAAATAATCCCTTGGGAATATAGACAACCGTAGTCTTGTTGATTTTGCATATCTCCCGTTCTTTACCCAGCGATAGTTCAATATCAGCATCAAAGTCGAACACGTTGCTGAGATCTCCGCCGAAAAAGCACAGGAACTGGTCGAACTGGGTGTGTGCATGAGGTACTTCATCCATAATCATAGGCTGGGTGATATAACGCCAGGCCATAGAAAAGTTTGCATTAGCTCCAAAATTAGTCTGGGCTTCAACAACTGCGCTTGGTGCCGCCATCCCCGGAGCATTAGTCTTACTTCTCAACTCCGGCTCGGTTAGAAAATATTTCACATACTTACTCTCAGGCATTGTCGTAGCCTCCTATAATTTAATTTTTAAATACTCTGAATAGACCTATAACACTCCCCTTAACATGGGATCACGTTTCTCGTAACAGAAACCTGCGACCGAAAACTAACCGTTTCGGTGCGATGTTCGATTTTCAGATGCCTTGCTATAGTAGGCTGGAGTCAGGGAGATGGGATGAAAGAGAACGGGTTTCCCGATTCTTTTGAACGTTAACGGTGTATGGACTAATCCGGCAGGAATATAAACAACGGTGGGTTTCTCGATTAAATTCAGCTCTTCTTCTGCGCCTAAGAACAGTTCAATTGTCGCATCGAAATCAAATATATTCTCAAGATTTCCACCCAGGAAGCAAAGAAACTGGTCAAATTTATGAGAATGAGCAACCCGGTCAAACAACGCCGGCTCTTTAATCAATCTCCACGCCATGGAAAAATTGGCTGCGGAGCCGAAATGTCGCTCGCTATCTACATAAGCGCTCGGCGTAGCCATTTTGATAAGGGGTTTGTTTCTGAGCTCCGGTTCTGTCAAAAAGTATTTTCGGTACTTTGAATCTGCCATCCTTTTTCATCCTCTTCAGTATAGGTTTTATCATCCTGTATCATCAAGATAACGGCATACTGTATTTTTGTCAAACCTTGTGTAATTAACCCGTGCGAGCGATAATACGACGAGATTTCAAAAGACAAAGGCGAGGTTCAGTTAGTGTTATGAAATATCACATAAAAGAGCCGTCACCGAATGGGGCTCGAAACTGTAATTCAGTGTGTGCCCGTGAGCGGTTATCGTGGTCTCCTTCGTCTTCACCTTATGAGGTGACGTGAATGTATTTTCTGTTTTGATATCGGGCCCGTTGATTGTATAGGCAATAACGTTGCCTTTAAAACTCCCGACCGCCAGTTGTAGGACTGTTTCCATTTCCTTAGACCGGCTCCGGTTTACCACGTACACGGCAAGTTGTTTTTTCGCCTCGTCAAGCGTAGCCGATACATCCAGCATGCGGACTCCGCTGTAGCCGCCGCCGGAAAAGGTATCACCTTCCCACCAAGGGTCGAGCGCCAGGTTACCGCAGGTGCAGCTGTAGACCTCGAATGGGAAGAATATCGTTTGGAGAACGAGGCCGTCCGGCCGGGTGAAAACCGGTGCGATGACATTCACTAGCTGGGCGAGGTTGGCCATTTTGACTGATCGCGCGTGGCGGATAAAAGCGTTAAGCTGCACGCCAGTGACCAAGGCATCTTCCAAGTTGTAGATTTCTTCCAGTTTCATTTGTTCGCGCACTTCCTCCGGGTAGGTGCGATACCAGACATTCCACTCGTCAACGGCGATATAAACAGGTCGTTTTATCTGTCTCTCAAGTACGATAGCCTCAATCAGGCCTTCGTATGAGGACAGCCGTTTTTCCAGCAGTTCGGAAACGGCCATGTAGCCGTCAAAATTGTTGTTCACATTGCCGATATACCAGTGGATAGAAAGATAGTCAACCAACTCCGACGCCTGTTCAAGTAGAAGCTGTGTGCGTTCGACCCATCTTCCCTTCCAGTCGGACACCGCCGAGGCAATCAACTTAATATCCGGGTCCGTCCATTTCATCACTTTGCCGAATTCGGTAAAGGCATATGCGTATTCTTCAGGGGTCTTATAGCCAATTTGCCAATGGCCATCCACTTCATTGCCTATGCCCCAGTATTTGACGTTATGCGGTTTTGGATACCCGTGTTTACGGCGCAAGTCACTCAATGCGGAATTTCCCTTCCCGTTGCAGTATTCCACCCAGTCCCGGGCTTCCCGCATATCGCCATCGCCGCAGTTGACCACCAGGTATGGCTCAGTTTTGAGCCTGCGGCAGAAGTCAATAAACTCGTTGGTGCCGAAGCGATTGGTTTCCATGTCGTGCCAGGCCAGTTCCATGCGCACCGGCCGCGCTCCGGCCGGGCCTACACCGTCACGCCAGCGGTAGCCAGAAGCAAAGTTACCCCCGGGATAGCGTATCAAAGATATCTTGAGTCGCCGCAATTCTCTCATGACATCAGTGCGGAAACCATCTTTATCGGCCAGTGGGGAGCCCGGCTCGAAAATTCCACCATAAATACAGCGCCCCAGATGTTCGGCAAAGCCGCCGAAGATATTACGGTCGATTGCTCCGGTAACGCGTCCGGGGTCTATCGTAATACGATTCATTTTTGCCTCCGAACCTATATTTATAAGAAGAAATCGGGTGTATAATGTAAGGTGGGTATATGCAAAGCATAACACTCCATTCTGGTAAGTTCAAAATCCTTCTAAATCCAGCCGGGGAAAATGTAAAATTCTTAGTCGTAGTAAGATATAATAATAAAGAAGTACCGCCCGCCGCTGATACCAAGACGGAAGGAGAGCGAAGAAATGGAAACACTGAAAATCGGGTTTGTACCCGCTCACCGCGAACCCTTTGATGAAAAATGGGCCACACAGATGCGAAAGAGATGCCTGGACGCGTTTCCCGCCGCCTCGCTGGTAAAAATAATCGCGCCTGATAATAAACTGACAAAGGGCGGCTGCGTCAGGGATGACAGCGAAGCGGAAAAAGTAATCGATTTATTTAAAAAGGAGGAAATTGACGGATTGATAATCGGCACGGTCACCTTCGGAGACGAAGTTTCTGCCCTGGCCGTCGCCTCCACCTTCCGGGAGCTCCCCATCCTGCTCTTCGGGACGAAGGAAGGCCCATTCACCGCCGACGGCAACCGCCGGTCGGACTCGTTCTGCGGCACACTTTCTATTTCTTCGGGACTGCACCGCAGAAAAATACCATTCATGTTCGGCGGCATCGTCTTCCCGGAAGAGGAAAAATTCCAGGCTGCCGTCATGGATTTTCTGCGTGTTTGCGCCGTCGCCCGCGGATTTATCGGCGCTCGGATCGGCCTGATCGGCCCCCGGCCGGAACGTTTCGAAACGTGTATTTTCAGGGAAGATCTCCTGATGAGGAAGTTCAAGCAGAGAGTAGTGCCAATAGACCTGGCAGATATCATGACGCGGGCCGGAGCGGCGAAGAACACTCCGGAGATAAAGGCAATTCTCAAGAATATGAAAACCCAGGCTGACCTGTCAGGTGCCGGGGCTGACACTGTTAAAAACATCGCCGGGCTGGAATACGCTTTGACGCAATTTGCCGATGAAAAGAAACTTTCTGCCATGGGCATCCAGTGCTGGACGGCCATGCAGAGTATTTACGGCATCTCTCCCTGCTACGCGATGGGGCGTATGACCGACCGCGGAGTCATGACCTCCTGCGAGGTGGATATCTACGGGGCGCTGACGATGCTGTTACAATATCTGGCATCGCTGGGGACAACTGTCCCGCATTTTATCGATTGGACGATACAGGACCAGGAAAAGGAAAACGTTTTCCTGTCATGGCATTGCGGCAACGCGCCGCCCTCTCTCGTTTGTAAGAACAAAAAAGTCACCATGCGTTATCACAGCATTCTCGGCGAATCGCTCGGGGTGGAGCGTTCGGTAGGTACCGGCGAGTTCCAGCTTAATCCAGGGACGGTCACGTTATCCCGCCTTCAGGAACATGACGGTAAATTCAAGATGCTGATTGCGGAAGGCAAAGCCGTGGCGTCAAAGCAGCAGCTCCGGGGTTCGTGGTGCTGGGTGGAAGTGCCTGACCTGGATAAGCTTTACATTACGCTGGTGAAGGAGGGTTTCACGCACCACGCCAGCTTGATTCACGGCGATTGTTCCCGGGCTATCAAAGATGCCTGCGAATACCTGGGAATTGAAACTGTCATTGTATAATAAATTATTGATTTTAAAAGGGGAAGAAATATGTTTAAATTCGGCGTTGATTCGCTCATCTGGACCGAGGAATTTACCAAGAAGGATTTGCCCCTCCTGGAGAAAGCCAGGTCGCTGGGTTTTTCTGTCATGGATATCAATATCGGCCACCCCGAAAGGTTTCCTGTCACAGCAGTTAAAAAGGCGGTCAAGGAAGCCGGTATTGAGGTAGTGACCACCATCGGCCTGCCCGCGGACAGCAATCCGATAGACCCGAAGCCGGCGGTGAGAAAGCACGCAGTTGAAACCATGAAACTGATGGTTGATATCAATATCGAATTGGAATCGAAGATTTTAGGAGGTGTTCTCTATTCGTCGTGGGGATATCTGACTGGTAAGTGCCGGACGGAACAGGAATGGGCATGGTCAGTAGAGTGCATGAAGGAAGCGGCCGGTTATGCCAAAAGCAAGGGCGACTTAATCCTGGCCATCGAGCCGGTCAACCGTTTTGAGACTCACTTCATCAACATCGCCGAAGATGCGGTTAAATATTGTAAAGAAATAGGCACCGGCAATGTTAAAGTGCACCTCGATTCTTTCCATATGATTCGTGAAGAGCTGGATTTCGCTAAAGCGGTGCAGACCTGCGGTAAAGAATACCTGGGATACGTCCACGTATGTGAGAACAACCGCGGCATCCCCGGCACCGGGCAGGTACCCTGGAAAAAGTTCTTCACCGCCCTCAGGAAAGTCGGTTATTCCGGCCCGCTCGTCATAGAATCATTCGACCCCGGTTTTGAAGAGATAAATCGCCTCTGTGCTATCTGGCGAAAATTCGCCGATACGGGTGAAGAGCTGGCCGTCAAAGGTTTACAGAACCTGAAGAAAATAGAAGCTTCTCTGGCCAAATAAAAAACCTGAAAAAATGCTGTGAAGGAGATAATATGAGCCTCAATAAATTATTTGATGTCAGCGGGCGCAAAGCTTTAGTCACCGGGGCTGGGAGGGGTATCGGCAAGGTGCTGGCTAACGCCCTGGCTGAATCCGGCTGCGACGTGGCTATCCTGGAAATCGATAAAAAGACAGCTGAAGAAACCGCTGCGGAAATCCGCAAGAAGGGCCGCAAGAGCATCGGCATCCAGGTGGACGTAACTAAAAAAGACCAGGTTGATAAAGCTTTTACCGAGACGGTGAAGGCATTAGGCGGGCTGGATATCTGCATTAACAATGCCGGCATCAGCATCCAGAAACCTGCGGAAGAAATGCCGGAAGCCGACTATGACAAAATAATCGACATCAATTTGAAGGGTGTTTTTCTCTGTTCCCAGGCCGCAGCGCGGATTATGATTCCGCAAAAAAGCGGCAGCATCATCAACATCGCCTCGATGTCAGGCATCGCCGTGAACGTGCCGCAGAAACAGGCGATTTATAACACCTCCAAGGCGGGTGTGGCCATGCTGACCAAGTCGCTGGCGCTGGAGTGGGCGCCCTACGGTGTCCGGGTAAATTCCATCAGCCCCGGCTACATGAAAACGGAGATGACATTGGCGTCCATGACGCATTTGTTCCCGACCTGGGAATCACTGACGCCGCTTGGCCGGCTGGGCGTGCCGGAAGAACTGCGCGGAGCGGTTATATTCCTGGCTTCCGAAGCTTCCAGCTACATGATAGGCCACGACCTGGTTATCGATGGGGGATATACGATTCGCTAAGCAACCAGTTTATTGAATAGGATATTTCTTCAACAAAGCGCCTTCCGCTGCGGCAAACCGGTCAAGGTAGCCTCCGGCGCGGTGGAAAGCCGCGATGTCTTCCGGCTCCGGCCTGGTGGGAGCGCCTCTGGATAAGACCGCCGCGCTGAAATCTTCAACATCGAATTCCTCGCGCTTTGATTTTAAGAAAGCCGAAACCCCGGCCACGGCCGCGCCGAGGGCGGCGCCGCCCTTATCGGTCACAACGACCGGCCTGTTCCAGATGGCGGCAACCCTCCGCATAATCTGCGGGCTGGAAATAGCTCCGCCCGTGACGTGGAGAGGCGCTCCGCTTGCAGCAGAGAAACTCAGTGAGTGGTAATATACTGCCGCCAGACTGGATTCGATGATTCCCGCGTAGTCCTTCCCCAGGCTGGGAGCGGTATTGTATGTTCTTACAAGTTCAAATATTCCGGAGAGAGGGAAAGATTCATTCCGTGGCTGCCAGAATACGAGATTTGTTCCTGGTAATACCTGCTGCAAGGCGGTTTCCGCCGGAGCGTAGTCCTCTTTTCCCATCCCGTAGAGAGCGCGCACCTGGTCCCAGACGAGCGCGCCGTTCGTGCGGCACCCGAACAGGAATGGTCTTCCGATGCCGTCATACATGGCGCAGGC
This sequence comes from uncultured Dehalococcoidaceae bacterium, assembly GCA_964645025.1. Classification (GTDB taxonomy): domain Bacteria; phylum Chloroflexota; class Dehalococcoidia; order Dehalococcoidales; family RBG-16-60-22; genus Fen-1077. Next base: position 10,473 of record CAZXYV010000027.1, read on the forward strand.
GGCCCCGCTCATGTCCAGGGTTTTACCATCCGTCGCCACCATGTTTACAAAACTGGAACCAAGGCTCAGCAAGTCGCCGCTGATAAGGACTTTCGACTGCGGATTATCGCCGGAACCGGCGGCGATAAGGCAGGTGGAACTGAAACCATACTTGTGGACAAAATATGCGGCAATGGTTCCCACTACGGCGTCCGGCGCCCCAATGACGGGCAGTTTAGCTCTGAAGGCTTTTTTGCTTCCCGGCAGTCCCCGCGAGGCGGCTTGTAACAGCGTGTCCGACCATTGTTTTTTCCGGTAATTCATCAGGGACATGCCGCAGCCGTTGCCGAAATCTGCCGGTACACAGGGATTACCGGTCAGAACGGCAGGGACGAAGTTGCCAATAAGCTGGATAATGCCGGTCCTGGCGTATATTTCAGGGAATTGCTCGGCGACCCACCTGATGATGATGCCAGTAAACCGCAGTTGGGCGTCCGAGCCGGACAGTTTTATCAATCTTTCCTTTCCACCCACAGTCTTCCTGATGAACTCGGCCTGCTGTACTGTATTGGAGGTCATCCAGATAGGAGCCCTTTGATAGCTCAAACTGTCTTTTAACAGGTTGACGAGAGTACTTTGCTCCGACCCTTGTTTCTGAAGTAACTGAAAAATTGACGAAGCGTTGTAACCCAGGTATACATGACCGTGCTGCTGCCCGGAGGTATTGATAACGACGATATCACCGAGGGGAATGTCCTTCGATAAATCAGTGAAGATAGCGTCCAGGGCCGCTAGGAACATCTCGGGCGGCTGGTCGGCTTCGCCTTCAGTCCTCGGAGGGAGAATGTAGTCCGTGCTCCGGATTCCGAAGCCGTTTAACCTCTTGTCTTTTGTGTAGTCCAGGGAGTATGCAGCTATCTTCTTACGTGCATCGATATCTATCGCTACCGCTGTAAGACTCTGGGTGCTTAAATCAAGGCCCAGTGCCAGCCTTTTCTTGCTCATGTACCTCACCAACAATGCTGCAGTCGCGCGTGATAATTCACATCTAACGACTACATTTCGATGACGATTTTCACCGTGCGTGGTTCGGGTTTGGCCGCATAATCATAGGCTTTGATGGCATCCGCAAACTTGTACTTGTCAGTGACCAGCGGCTTGACATCGATTTTACCTGAACTCATCAGCGCCAGCGCCCGCGGGTAAAGGTTGGCATAACGGAATACCGTCTCCATCCTGGCCTCTTTAGCCTGCGCCGCGACGATATCCACCGACACCGGATTCACCGGCATACCGATGAAGACGACTTTGCCGCCCGGGCACAGCGGCTGGAAAATATTGGCGATAGCCGCCTCATTCCCGCTGGCTTCGAAGATAGCATCGACACCCCAGCCTCCGGTGACTTCATCCACCACTGTTTGCAGGTTCTGGGTTTTGATGTTGACTGGTATCATACCGTAACTGGCAGCTATCTTGAGTTTGGGATCGATGACATCGGTGATAATAACCTTGCTGCAGCCTCCCGCCAGGGCTGCCAGCCCCGCCAGGATACCGATGGTGCCGCAGCCGGTGACGAGGGCTACGTCGCCGGGTTTGATGTTTGCTTTTTTCACCGCCTGTAGTCCAACTGATAGCGGTTCGACCATCGCCCCTTCGGCATAGCTCACGTTGTCCGGCAACTTGAAGGTGAACATAGCCGGGTGTACCACTGATTCACGCAGGCAGCCGTGATACGGGGGTGTCGCCCAGAAAACGACGGCCGGGTCGAGGTTATACATGCCTTCCATTGTCGCCCGGCTGCGCAGGCCGGGTACGCCCGGTTCCATGCAGACACGGTCGCCTGCTTTCAATGTTTTAACGTTTTTACCAACCTCGATTATTGTGCCGGAGGCCTCGTGTCCCAGCACCATAGGCTCTTTCACGATGAAATTGCCGATTTTCCCGTGAGTATAGTAATGTACGTCGCTCCCGCATATGCCTATGGTGTGCATCTTTACGCGCACGTCGTCCGGGCCGAGGTTTTCTTTAAAAGACATGTCAAGAATGGCGAGCTTATTTTTCTCTTTTAATACCAGTGCTTTCATATTTACTCCTTAATACTAATATAGCGCAGGATAGTACCAGCTACAGAGTTAAGCCTCTTTATTATAGACCTCACAAAAAAAATATGGAAGACCGCGGGGAAGCTCATCGATAGGAGATGAACTCTCCATTCACGATTATCTTCTCCCAAGGAAAAGGTTCGGAATTCTTACTGAGTGGGCATCATG